>CAVEVJ010000149.1:0-4580 GCA_963619075.1 Acidaminococcaceae bacterium | reverse complement strand
ATGCTCGCCGTCCGTCACCAGATCGACGGCACCGGATACCGCGACGGCGCCTTTGCCGGAAGGCGAGTGCTTCGCCAGATGACGTGCCATGCGCTGCGCCGCTTCGATTGCCGCATCCACTTCGTCGACGGCTTCCACACCTGCCGGGCGGGTGCCGGGGATGGCGGGGTCGGATGTGGCGAGCCCCCACATCGCGTCGAGTGCTATGACCTCGCTGGCGTTGCCGCGTACGATGGTCGGCGGAACATCGCGGAAGGATTCGAGAATCGTGGTACGTGTCTTGCCGATGCCGGCCGCGACCGGATCGAGCACCCAGGTCTTGCCGTTCTTATGCAGTTTCTGGGCGATTTCGGGCAACGCGTCCTTGAAGAACGGCAACAATGTGCCCACGTTGATGTAGTTGGATCCCGCGATTTGCGCGGTGTCGATCACATCGTCCGGCAAGAAGCTCATGGCCGCGGTACCGCCCGACGCAAGCTGGGCGTTGGCTACGAGATTGATGGTGACGAAATTGGTGAACGACTGCGCCAGCGGCGTCTGCTCTCGTACGTCGTTGACGGATTTCGCGATTTGTTCGCGCAATGCGTCGATGTATGAGTTGTCACTCATGATCTGCTCCCTACGTTGGTCCTAACCAACAGGTTCAAAGGGTCAGGCTTTCGCGCCTATCTCAGCTTTCGGCGATTTGCCGGAAGCTCCCCTGCATGTGTAAAGTGCTTTCAACCTATACGTGCCCCTTGACAGTGACGTGTTTGGGATGTCATGTCTTTCTGTAGGCGTTTATTGGCGCGTCGTGCGGTCCGGCCTGCGTCTGAGCTCGGCGAGCATGCTCGCTGGGGGAGTCCCTCCGGCGAGCAGAATGTCGTAATACTGCTGTTTCTTGTCGATGTAGTCGATGTCTCCCTGTAATTCGGCGAGCATTTGCTCGAGGACGGCACGTTTTTGCGCGAGTATTTCCTTGCGCTGAGGAATGGTGGAATCGCCTTCCTGGCAGAGTTTGGTGTAGTGCTGCATCTCTTTGATGCTGAGACCGCAGCGTTTCAAACAGTTCAGGCCGATGATCCATGAAATGGCCTGTTCGTCGAAAACACGGTGATTGCGCTCATCTCGTTTGAGCGCGGGGACGAGTCCCGAATTGCAGTAGAACTTCAGTGCTTCATAATTCATGCCGGTGATCTCGCATGCCTGCTTCATCGTATACATGGCCTCTATTGTCGGCAATTTCTACCGGTAGTTTCTACCGGTGTGTTGCGATTTGACCGGTAGTTGCTACCGGATTCTAGCGTTGAGGACATCGCCGGTCATTAACCGACGTTCGCAAGCAGTGAACTCATGAAGGGAAAGCAATGGAATATCTGAAACTCGCCAATGGTGTGGAAATCCCGAAAATCGGTTACGGCGTTTTCCAGGTCAGCAAGGAAGACGCGCCGCGTTGCGTGCGTGAAGCCATCGAAACCGGATATCGTCATATCGACACCGCACAGTCGTACTTCAACGAAGCGGAAGTCGGTCAAGGCATCAAAGATTCCGGTATCGACCGTAAGGACCTGTTCCTGACCACCAAGGTATGGATCAGCAATTACGGCTATGAGAATACCCTCGAATCCATTGACGTGTCGTTGAAGAAGCTCGGTACCGATTATCTTGATCTTGTGTTGCTGCACCAGCCGTTCTCCGACACCTACGGCGCATGGCGCGCGCTTGAAAAGCTTTACAAGGAAGGCGTGATCCGCGCCATCGGCGTGAGCAACTTCTATCCTGACCGCCTGGCCGATATGGTCGCCTTCAATGAAATCGCTCCGATGGTCAACCAGGTCGAGACCAACCCGTTCAACCAGCAGATCGAAGCCCGCGAGAACATGCTCAAGCGTGGCGTGGCACAGGAGGCGTGGGCGCCGTTCGGAGAAGGCATGCAGAACATGTTCTCCAATCCGACGCTGGCTGAAATCGGCGAGGCACACGGCAAAACCGTGGCGCAGGTGATTCTGCGCTGGCTCACCCAGCGAGACATCATCGCCCTGCCCAAGTCCACGCACAAGGAACGCATGGAAGAGAACCTGAACATCTTCGACTTCCGCCTTACCGATGACGAAATGAAGACCATCGCAGGACTTGACACCAAAACGAGTCTGTTCTTCCGCCACGATACCCCTGAGGCAGTCGATCTTTTCGCCGGTTTCGTTAAGGAGCGCGCCGGTTTGGAATGATTTTTGCCTATCCGCATGGCTTGTGTCGTTCATGATGAGTGATTTTGCGGCATGTGATTGCGCTATGCGGCCATGATTGGGGACATGCCGCCGACTGTCAGTATGGGAAGGTAGGCTGTGCGGTTGTAAAAGACCCCAAACCGTTCAAACCAGAAGGTGCATTGTGGCTATATCTAAACTCGATGAAGTCGTATCCCTCGCGAAGCGTCGCGGCTTTGTGTTTCCCGCAGGCGAAATCTACGGCGGAACCCGTTCCGCTTGGGATTACGGTCCGCTCGGCGTCGCGCTGAAAGATAACATCAAGCGCGAATGGTGGCGTTCCATGGTCGTCACCCGTGGAGATGTGGTGGGCGTCGACACGTCCATCATCCTCCCGCCGGCCGTGTGGGTGGCTTCCGGCCACGTGTCCGTGTTCAACGACCCGCTGATCGAATGCCTCAACTGCAACAAGCGCCATCGTGCCGACAAGCTTGAGGAATCCTATGCCGAGAAGCATGGCGACAAGCTGCCGGAGAACGGTCTGAAGGACATCGTGTGCCCGGACTGTGGCACCCGTGGTAACTGGACCGAACCGCGCGACTTCAACATGATGCTGCGCACCCATCTCGGCCCGGTCGAGGACGAGAACTCGCTGCATTATCTGCGTCCGGAAACCGCCCAGGGCATCTTCGTGGACTTCAAGAACGTGATGACCTCTTCCCGTTCCAAGCCGCCGTTCGGCATCGCCAACATGGGCAAGTCTTTCCGTAACGAGATTACCCCGGGCAACTTCATCTTCCGTACCCGTGAGTTCGAACAGATGGAGATGGAGTTCTTCGTGGCTCCGGGCACCGATGAGGAATGGCATCAGTATTGGATCGACGCGCGTACCCAGTGGTACATCGATTTGGGCGTCAAGCCGGAGAACCTGCGTCATTACGAGCATCCGAAGGAGAAGCTGGCCCACTACTCGAAGCGCACCGTCGACATCGAATACAAGTTCGGCTTCCAGGGCTCCGATTGGGGCGAGCTTGAAGGCGTGGCCAACCGTACCGACTTCGATCTGTCGTCTCATGCCAAGCATTCCGGCGAGGATCTGAGCTACTTCAACCAGGCCACCGGCGAGAAGTACGTGCCGTACGTCATCGAGCCGGCCGCGGGCCTGACCCGTTCCCTCATGGCCTTCCTCGTGGACGCCTACGATGTTGACGAGGCTCCGAACACCAAGGGCGGCGTGGACAAGCGCACCGTGCTCCGTCTTGACCCGCGCCTGGCTCCGGTCAAGGCCGCCGTGCTGCCGTTGAGCAAGAAGCCGGAACTGCAGTCCGTGGCGCAGAACCTGGCTGCCGACCTTCGTCAGCATGACTGGATGATCGACTACGACGAGGCCGGCGCCATCGGCCGTCGTTACCGTCGTGAAGACGAGATCGGCACCCCGTTGTGCGTGACCGTCGACTTCGACACCCTCGAAGATCAGGCCGTCACCATCCGCGAACGTGACACCATGCAGCAGGAGCGTGTGGCTCTCGACAAGGTGGCCGACTATGTGGCCGACCGCATCGGAGAGAAGCATGTCCGTTATCCGCAGGTGCCGGTCGAAATGGGCGGCGAGGCATGGCCGGAGTCCGTCAAGATCGCCGAAGCCGGCGGTCTGTACTAAAACGACTCGCAACCAGAATCGTTCGTATGCCAGATAGCATTGTGACTGCTTATGAGGAATCCGACGTGCTCGATCCGCGCACCGATGCGGAGCGACCGTCGGTTCCTCCTGTTATCAAGCCTGTTGATTTGGGTCCCGTGCATGTTGCCACGCCGGTTGTGCTTTCGCCGATGGCGGGGGTTACCAACTGGCCGTTCCGTGTGCTCTGCGAGGAATATGGTCCGGATGGTCTGTATGTGGCCGAGATGATCACCGCGCGAGCGTTGGTGGCACGCAACCCCAAAGCGTTGCGGCTGTGCCATTTTGCTCCCAGTGAGGAGATTCGCTCCCTGCAGTTGTACGGAGTGAATCCCGCGATTGTGGAACAGGCGGCGAAGATCGTCATCGATGAGAACATGGCCGATCATGTCGACCTCAATTTCGGTTGTCCGGTTCCCAAAGTGACCCGTCGCGGCGGCGGATCGGCGTTGCCGTGGAAAACGGATCTGTTCCGCGAGATCATCCAACGCGTGGTCAGGGTCTGCGATACGGCGAACGTGCCGGTCACGGCCAAGATTCGCGTTGGCATCGATCATGAACATGAGACGTTCCTGGAGGCTGGCCATATCGCGCAGGAGGAAGGCTGCAAGGCCGTGACCCTGCATGCGCGCACCACCGCGGAATACTATGGCGGTCACTCGGATTGGAGCCGAATAGGCGAGCTCGTCGAAGCGCTCGACGTTCCTGTGTTCGGC
>CAVEVJ010000148.1:0-2416 GCA_963619075.1 Acidaminococcaceae bacterium | reverse complement strand
GCATCACCACCGCGATGATTGTCGGGATGCGTCGTTTGCAGACGGCGGCCAGTTTGATCGCCGCCATGGAAGCCGTTCCATGCCGTGCCGGTTTGTGTTGAACGCGCGTTTGAGCCATCGTTCACCTTGCTTTCTGCGCCAAAGTGGGCGCCCACGTGGCCGGCTGCGAAAAACCAGTAAGGTGAGGAGCCTGTTCGCAAGCCGGCCAGAAAAGTTCATTGCCGGCTGACCAGTATAAGCTCAAGGCTGGAACGTGTGGAAGCTTGGCTATAAATCCACTACGGAACCAATGAACAATGGCAGTCCGTCAGGCGAGTCGAGTTCGAAAAGGAACGGATGATCCGCATTGAACTCGATCATTTCAGTTGGCAGAATGGCCAGAGTCGTACCGATCTGCGTGTATGCGGCGGCCTCGGCTCCGACTTCCGACACCTCGACGCGTGTGCCCTGAACAATCGACCCGATGAACATCTGGCTATCCGACATTCCCGAGAAATCCGCCTTGCTTGCATCAAAAGCGTCGGTGACTCCCATGTTCTGCATGGCTTTGATCATGGAATCGCTGTCAAGCGTGTTGTCGATGGTGAACTTTGGCAGACTCACGTTGATTTCAGCGCCATCCTGTGCATTCGGCTCGGTCTGGAACGCGTCGCGTAACGCTGCGGAGTCGGTCAGCAGTGTCTTGAAATGGGTGTTGTCGTCCGGTAGAAGAATTTTCATGCAGCCACCGTTGTCGAAGGTGAGGTCCACGCGCTGCCAGCCGTCACCTTTCGTATAAGTGTCGGAATCATCCGATGAATCCTGCATGATGGTGATGGTTTTATGCATGAAATCAACAGTGTTCGACAAGCCTTGCAACGACTGGAATTCGGCCTTCTCGGTCAGTTCCGCATCAAACGGGGAATTCCAGCGGCCGTTGGCATACAGCGTGTTGAGGATCGCCAGCCCAGTATTTGCGGAAATATCGATCTCAGGTTTCAGCACACCGTGCGTCTGATCGCTGACCCATGCGCTCATCTTGCTGTTGGTGTTGGAATCGAACGCGTTCACACGTTTGATCTGCGCTCCGAAAACCCGCTGGATCGCGTCGGAATAGTCGCCGTTTATGGAAAGATCACGTAACGCCCACAACGAATTCGCAGCATCAAGGCGGGATTCGCCATCACGTTTGCCCGCAATCGACAGATACAGCGAGTTGAGATCCTCATCGGTCAAATCGGCGCTTCCTAGAACCTGTTGGAGTTGAAGCAGCGTGTTTTCTTTCGCACCTTTGGACGCGATCAGCAATGCCATCTGCAGAGAGGCAGGGGAATAGTTGGTATTACCGTCTTCGTTGAGGATCTTCACCGCACTCTCATAGGCGAACGACTGAGCCGACTGCACGGCGCTGTCGGTTGCCGCAATCGCCTTCGGTTTACGCAGATCAGCCAATACATAGCGTCCTCCCCAAACGGCGTACCATAATCCTCCCGTTATCACGAGAGCGACGATGACTACCGCTGCGATGATTGCGGCGATACGGCGTTTCAGAAGCTTGCTTTGCTGAGGTGAATTCACAGCTACAATGGTGCCTTCCGGATGGATGCGCTTCATGGTCGATTCCTTCTACGATGGGTATATGTCCATTCCACAATCAGGGAGGATAAACCGCTCTGTTTGAGGTCATCTTAGATAGTGCGATGCGAAAAGGCGAGTTTTTGTCATGAATATGATGACGGTTTTCCTGTGTTGACGACCCAAGGATAATTATAGGAATGCAGGAAAGGGTAAGGCCATGGTTGTACGTATTGGGATCGTTGACAATGACCCGTATGCGCTTGCGGTGATGAAAACGGTGATAGAACGTTTAGATGCTGATTTTGCGGTTGTGTGGACCACCGATATAGGCGCGGTGGCGATCAGTCGTTGTTTGAACGTGGCCAAATGTCCGGATGTGCTTGTTACCGATATGGCCATGGCCGGAGCGGATGGAGCGGAAGTCAGTCGGGCTATTCGTATGCGTGCGTCTCACGTTGGCATTGTGGGGGTTACTTCCTACGCCGTATCAAGTTTTTATGAGGCTGCGGCAAGCTGCGGTATGCAGTCCTTGGTTGCGAAAACGGATATGCCGAATCTTGGGAACGCCATTCGTGCCGCGGCTCAAGGAAAGGCGTATCAGATTTCACTAGCCGAAGACGATGTTGAATCTGTCGGTAAGGAGTTTCCCTATTTCATGGACGTGCCAGAGGTCAATGACTGTATAGAGGAGCAGCAGTATTCCAAGCGGCGCAAGCTGTCGAACAGGGAACGTGAAACGCTTCGTCTCTATGCGGAAGGCCTGAGCACTAAGGAAATCGCGGCACATATGAACGTGAGCGTGGCGACCGTCGCGACTTTCGAACGCCGCGCGGTCATGAAACTTGGAGCGCGTTCAAGG
>CAVEVJ010000147.1:0-2384 GCA_963619075.1 Acidaminococcaceae bacterium | reverse complement strand
CTCCCGGCAGCATCTGGACACGATACGCAAAATCGCCGGAACGCATCCCATGGTGCTTATCGACGTGGCCACGATCAACCCGTTCGAATCCTCACGTTTCGAAACCGTGCTCGACGCAACGAAGAACCGTCGCGTACCGGCATTCCTGCGCACGCAGGCGACGATGACGGAAGTACGCACCCATCGTGAGTACGTGGCCGCGGCCATCCAAAGGGAGCTGACGCGCTGCGGTTCGACCGTAATCCGAGCCGACTCAAGCGAACACATGTTCAGGGAATTCGTGAGGATGGTATCCGCCGCGCAGGCACGCTCAACCGGCAACTGGCTGAAGACACCGTCGACGCTTTCGTTGGGAGGCAGACCTTAATGCTTGTCCTACCGGAGCATCTGCTCCATCCGAAGGATCAGATGCATATCGAGACCGGACTGATCGCAACGATCGTCGTCTGTCTGATCATGGTCGTGGCATTGGTCGCGCTGACGGTGCTGCTATCACGTCCAAGCCGTAAAAACGGCAAAAGATCCGGCCATGGCCGCCACGACCCCGCCACCGGCAAGTCCGAATGGCATCAACGTATCAACGTGATTGTGTCCAACCATGAAAACGGCAGGATAACCCGTGAGGAGGCATTCGCGCAACTGGCCGCGCTGGCGCGCGATTACGCTTCGCAATCCACAGGAACGGATATGCGCAACCATACATTGTCCGATATCGGAGCCGCGCCACGCACCACCGGCAACCAGCAAAGGCTCACATTGCTCAGGCAGACCATCGAATCGTTGTACCCTCCGGAATTCGCCGACGCGGAACACAACCACACCGCACGCGAGGCAACCGTCGAGCAGGCCGGCCAATGGGTGGCGAATCTCGTGGAAAGGTGGCGGTAGATGGCATTGTCATGGCACTGGCTTTGGGCAGCTCCCGTGGCCGTGGTCTCGGCGCTGGCCATCATCGCCGCCATCATGTTCCTTTCATCGAAACGCGATGCCGACCTTCCCGACGCCGCCCGGGTATTCAGCCTCGAGGACGATCTGGGCACCGAATCCGCATCCGGGATGCTCCGCATGTGGCGCACGCTGTCGAAAATCGCGGTATGCGCGCTGACCGTGGCCCTCATCATGGCGATCGTGCTTGTCTCGCGTCCAAGCAAGGTCGATGAAGGCGAGGAACGTTCCGGAAGCCGCGACATCGTGCTATGCCTCGACGTTTCCGGTTCGACGTTACCTTACGACCGCGAGATAATCGACACCTATCGCAAGCTTGTGAGCAGTTTCAAGGGCGAGCGTATCGGACTGAGCATCTTCAACTCCACATCCCGCACCGTTTTTCCGTTGACCGACGATTATGAGCTGGTAGCCGACCAGCTTGAGACGGCCAGCGGCATTCTCGAAGGCGTCGAGACGCAGGACGACATCGACGCGATGGAGGATGTCGATTATCAGAAAATCTCCGACTGGTTGGAGGGTACGCAGAACCGTAGGGATGCGACCTCGCTGATCGGCGATGGTGTTGTGAGCTGCGCGGCCATGCTGCCGGGATTCACGTATTCCGACGACTCTTCGGAGAGCCATCGCGCCGCATCCATCGTGCTCGCCACCGACAACGTGGTCTCCGGCGATCCCACCTATACGCTTCAGGAGGCTTTGGACCTGACCAGCCAGGCGGATATAACCGTCGACGGCTTGTTCTCCGGCCCCCAGCAAAGCGAATCGGATTCCGCCACCAGTGAGTTCAGATCCGCGATCGAGTCTCATGGCGGTGTGTTCCTCACCCAGTCGAACGGCTCGTCCGTTTCCGAACTGGTCAAGGAAATCGAGTCGCGTAGAAATCATGAGAACACCGCCACGAACAAAGCCTCGCTGGTCGACGCCCCGGGATGGTGGACCCTGGCCTTGGCCGCGGCCGTAATCGTATGGATGGCGTTGGCTTGGAGGTTGAGACGATGAATGGTTTGACGCTCTCCCCCGCTTTGGGCTGGCCTTTGGGTGGTGCGATCGCCGTTGTCTTGGTGGTTGCAGCGCTCGTGGAAATCATCCTGCACGTACGCCGTCGTTCCTCCAGCGATGAGACGGCGTGGTCCTGCGCTCGCAGGTCGCTGATATGCGTGCTCGTTGCCGTCATGATGTTGACGCCCAGTATGGTTTCGTCCACGAACAGCCGCGCCGTCAATGCCACGGACGTGGTCGTTGCCGTCGACGTCACCGGATCCATGGCCGTTACGGACGCGCAATACGGCTCCGATGAGCAGCTCAGCCGTCTTGACGTGGCCAAACGGGCGGTGAAGGACATCACCTCGCTGTATCCGAATTCGAGTTTCGCGGCTCTTCGATTCGGCGCTTCCGGCACGTTGGATGTGCCGTTGACGCCCGACGAGGCGGCCATC
>CAVEVJ010000146.1:0-3953 GCA_963619075.1 Acidaminococcaceae bacterium | reverse complement strand
ATGATGAGCAAGGAAAACACCATCACCACCGCGTCGGCCGACTTCGCCGCAGCCCCGAACGCCACGATCGACGAACTGGTCGGCACCACCACCAACACCGCACTGCTGCCGGAACCGGACGCGCACGCGTACGACGAAATCGCCACCGGAAACGCGGATCCGCTGGTGCTTGGCGGCCATGAGTTCACCAGCCGATTCATCCTCGGCTCGGGCCGTTATGATCTGAACCTCATCAAGGCCACGATCGAGAACGCCGGCACGCAGATCGTGACCATGGCGCTGCGCCGTTGCCGCACCACCGAAAACAATCTGCTTGACTACATTCCGAAGGGCATCACCATGCTGCCGAACACCTCCGGCGCACGCAATGCGGAAGAGGCGGTACGCATCGCACGTCTTGCCCGTGAAGTGTGCCAGACGGATTTTGTGAAGGTCGAAATCGAGCACGAGTCGAAGTACCTGCTGCCCGACAATGAGGAAACCATCAAGGCCACGGAGAAGCTGGCGAAGGAAGGCTTCGTGGTCATGCCGTACATGTTCCCGGATCCGATTGCCGCAAAGCGTCTTGAAGATGCGGGCGCGGCCTGCGTGATGCCTCTCGGCGCGATGATCGGCTCCAACAAGGGACTGCGCGCACGCGATTTCATTGAGGTGATTATCAGGAATTCCAACGTTCCGGTGATCATCGACGCGGGAATCGGCCGGCCGAGCCAGGCCGCCGAGGCTATGGAGATGGGCGCGGATGCGGTGATGGCCTATACCGCCATCGCTTCGGCCGGCAATATTCCGCTGATGGCCCGCGCGTTCAAGAAGGCGATCGAGGCCGGCCGTGAGGCGTACCTGTCCGGTTTGGGCAAGGTAACGGAGGACCACGCGGTTCCGTCCAGCCCTACGAATGAGGCCGATTACATCGGCTGATTTCATCAGGCGGGACAGTCTGGCCGGCCAAATAGACCGGCCAGACCAATCCTAGGCCGGCCAGACCAATCCAGATCAGCCCGTCAGCCGAGCCGATCACGTAGTTCGGCATTGGCTTTCTCAAGTTCGTCGATGCGACGGGCCTGCTGCTTGATGATGATTCCCGCAGTACCGGCATCGATCATGTTCGCAGAACCCCGCTGCCGACCGAACAGACCGGACGGCCAATACAATTCGGAAGCGCTCCCGACTCCCCCTACATTGGTAACGCTCGCGCCATTCGAAACGCCCACGTTACTCGTGCCGCCCATACCGTGTACACCATTCATACCATCGGCGACGTTCATAACGGCCGCATTCATCTTGCCGAATGTCAAATCATCCGAAACCGCATCGGAGGCGAACGTACCGTTCGGCAACGCACCTTCCGGAACCGCACTGTTCGAATCGCCGCCAGGCGCACCATTCAACATGGCATCCGCAGAACCGCCCGCAGAACCGTCGCCAGCCGCGATGTTTTTTGCGATGCTGTCGAGATTCTGCTTGGTGACCAGCACCTGCTTATATCGCTCGATAAGCTGCGAAATAAGCTCTGCATTGCTCATTTCCTCGCTGCCATTCACCGATTTGAGCGCGGACTCCTTCCAACGCGCCACGCTGCGTTCGATGCGCTTGTACCCTACGAGATCCGGTGGAAGTCCCGCTTCGCGGAAGATTTTCGTAGGCGATTCGCCCGCCAGATAGCGGATGGTGCACACTTGTTTGAAAATATCGGAATACGTGATGCGATCCCGGGTTACATTGGCAACCGCCGGCAATCCTCGCAACAGTTGCATTTCCTCGCTGCTGAACGCTCCACCGCCACGAACCATGGTTTTCACCTTCCTCTGCGTTCCCCCACAAATCCCTGTTGAAGGGTTGAATTCGCTGCGATTCTATGGCCTTGCGCATCGGCGATACCCCCACTTTGCTCCCCTATACATCCACGTTGTTCAGTCACTTTCCGCACTCCCCCTTTCCTTGGTTGCGGCACATCTTGCGTACGTAACGCAAAAGCCGCAACCCTCAATCGCAGGAACCGAATTTCTCGGTTCTGCAATCGAAGGATGCGGCTTGGGAGTCTCGCTGCCTACGCTACCCACAATCCATGTGATTCATGCGAATCATGTGAATCACATGGATTGTGGCTTATGCGCATTACAGCTCATGCATGCCAATCAGGCGAGGGAGCTCTTGGAACGGGTCTTGAGCACCACTGCGAGGCCAGCGCCGGCCAGCATCAGAGCCACGACGGAGAACATGATGGTTCCGGCTGCACCGGTGAGCGGCAGCTGATCGACGGACTTCACGTTCTTCACGGTCCTGTCCTCGGTGTTGACCAGGCCCCACGGATCAGATTGGATGGTCTTGGCCAAAACAGCGGTGGTACCGCGGAAGGACACGGTGAACGACGGCTTAAGATCCAGATACTTTCCAGTGGCGACCTTGGTTTCGTCCACGGTGTAGGTCTTCGTTGCGTCAAGGCCGGTGACCTTCACAGTGCCGTCAGCGGCGGACACGAGGGTCTTGGTGGCGCCTTCGGTATCCTCGGAAGCGGCCTTCTTGTAGGAGCCGTTATCCTGCTTGACGAAGTACAGTGCAACGCCTCCGTTCAGAACCTGGAACTCGGCGCCTTCAATGCCCTTGTTATCGGAATCGATCTTCGTGAAGTCGAAGCCGACGAACTTGGTGTAGACATCAATCGGCTCGCCATAGTTGTAGAGCTCGTTCACAACGCCATCTTCCACAACAGCTTCATCGTTCACCAGAGCCTGGAACTCGACCTCGATGGTCTGTCCTGCGTACTTGGACGGATCCTTCACGGTGACGTCGAAGGAAGTGTTGCCGTCGCCAGTCACATCCACTTCAGGGAAAGTGAAATCGGTGGACGGAGCTTCAATGTCTCCATCAGCTCCAACCGTGTAGAACTTGAAGGTTCCAGCCAGAACAGTCAGGCCAACGCCCGGAGTATCGGTGAATGCGAAGGCTTCCGGAGCCGGGTTGGAAACAGTACCGGTCAGGGTGTAGGTCAGGGTGTCGCCAATGGCCGCGTACTCCTTGTCGACTTCCTTGTTCTGCTCAGGATTTTCGGTGTTCTTCATGTTGACGGTGTTCGTGCCGTTCACCGGGTCAGTCAGTACACCATCCGTCACGGTGCCGGAAGCAACGATCATCGGGATGGCCACGGTGACCTTTGCGGTGGCAACGTCGTTGGTATCCAGGAACAGATAGATACCGGCGGGGAGAGTCACGGTAGCCTCATAGCCACCCGCTGCGGAAGCGGTCGGCGTCAGCTTGTCAATCTCCTGTCCTGCTTGCAGATCTTCTTCAGCAAGCGCGTTGGCGAAAGCACGGGAAGTACTGGCCACGCCGTCGGCGGTGGTGTTCCACGGACGGGTGGCGGAGATGTCGAGCTTGCCTTCGTTCAGCGCGGCAGCCAGGTTATCCTGATCATCCGTGACGAAATCGGTGAAAATGCCAGCCAGAGCGTTATCAACGGCAGTCTTGTTAGCCTCGTTCGTAGCCACGCCGTAAGCAACGGTGTCCGAGCCGCTTTCGCCATACTGAACATAGTCGCCGATCTTGTAGGCAACCAGCTTGGCGCTCGTCAGCTGTGCCTCAGTCTCGGCGGTAAACGTGAACGTGGCCCCGTCTTCAACGATGGTCTCCGCAGCCGAAGCGCTGGTAGCGCCTACGGCCAGACCACCCAGCAGCGTTGCGGCTGCAGCGATGCCGGCGAAAAGTTTCCTCATCTTCATGAGTAAGCCCCTCTTCCTTATTCTTGTTGTTGTCGGGTTTTTAAATCACGAAAGATGGACCCAACATTCCCCATGATTCGCAAATCTTGATGTTTTCGCCGGGCCGCCCGCTCTGTTACGAACGGCCCGACTTGGCCGGATTACGGCCGGTTGCCGACCGAATATCAGACGAGGCGTTTCTTACCGCGCCAGATTCCGGCCGCGCCGATCATCAGCATGGACAGCGCCGCGATCACA
>CAVEVJ010000145.1:0-4187 GCA_963619075.1 Acidaminococcaceae bacterium | reverse complement strand
ACGTCGTCCTTTGGCTTGGGCTGAGCATCGTTCTGAAGCTTTCCGTCCTCGATAAGCCGTTCGATCTGCGTCACGGCGCTCATCTTTTCGGCCAGCAGATACGTCGGCTTACCCATTTGCTGAATAATGATGAAAGCCACTGCACCGAGCACGAACACCACGAGGGAGACCCACACGTTGATGCGTACTCCAAGGAATTCGTGCGCGTAATCGATACGCAGGCATTCGATCCAGGTTCGTCCTGCCGTATACCACATGATGTACATGGCGAACAGAGAACCCGCTTTGAGTTTGTTCATCACCTTGGAACCAATCCATACGATCAGCGCGGCTCCGATGAGATTCCAGATCATCTCATACAGAAAAGTTGGGTGGAAAAGCGTGCCGCTCGGGCATGTAGCCCCGTCATAGCAGCTTTCGCTCTGTCCGATGGCACTTCCCTCCGTATTGAGTTTCAGTCCCCAGGGAAGAGTCGTGGGAGCTCCATACAGTTCCTGGTTGAACCAGTTGCCCAGACGCCCAACCGCTTGGGCAACCAGAAGACCAGGCACGATGGCGTCGGCAAGCAACGCCATCGGGTAGTTCTTATGCCTGCACCATGCCCATGCTCCCAACGCGCCAAGTGCCACACCGCCCCAGATTCCAAGGCCTCCGTTCCAAATGCGGAACATCTCAACCCAGTCCCCGTTCTCACCAAAGAAACGCTCCGGAGTAGTAATAATGTGGTAGAGTCTGGCGCCGATGATGCCGCATGGTACGGAAACCAAGGTGATGTCGAGAATCTGGTCGAAGTTTCCGCCGTTTTTTTTCCAGCGTCCTGTGGTAATCCACACCGCCAGTACGATGCCGAGAAGGATGCACAAAGCATAGATATGAATGGTCACCGGTCCGATGGAGAATTGCGAAATCGTCGGTGACGGAATAGATGCAAGTGTCATGGTTCCTTGATGGTAGTCCGCGCAGCCGATATGCCGACGCGGACCACCAGGATTTTGAAATAGGCTGGACTTCAGACTCGGGCGTTGTGAATGCCTTCAGCGAGTTCCTCAACCTTGGCGGCCAAGGCCTTAAGTCCTTCGGACTCATCGACTGCACCGACTCCGGACTCGTCAAGCATGGTCTTCACCAACGCGGAACCGACGATGACGCCATCCGCATATGCTCCGATTCCGGCCGCCTGTTCGGCGTTGGAAACACCGATGCCGACGCATACGTTCTTGGCTCCGGCCTGACGTGTACGGGCAACCAGTCCTTCGGGCGAAGCGTCGAATGAGGAGCGCTCACCGGTCACGCCCATTCGGGCCGCCGCGTAGACGAAGCCGCGCGCATTGTCAGCGACTACCTTCAGTCGATGCTCCTTGGAGTCCGGAGATACCAGGAAGACGCGATCCAAACCATGACGATCTGAGGCTTCGATCCATTCGCCGGCCTCGTCGGGAATCAGATCAGGAGTGATCAGACCGGCACCTCCAGCGTTTTCAAAGTCACGCGCGAATCGCTCGACTCCGTAATGGAAGATAAGATTCCAGTAGCTCATAACCAGAGGTACTCCCCCGGCATTGGCCACGGTTTCCACCGCCTTGAACACGTCGGCAATCTTCTCACCGTTGTTGATGGCGATCTGTGATGCGGCCTGAATGGTCGAGCCGTCCATTACCGGGTCGGAATACGGAAGTCCGATCTCCACCACGTCAACACCATGTTCGACCATGGTGTGGAAGGCCTTGAGCGAATATTCCGGATCGGGGAAGCCGTACGGCAGGTATCCTATGAACGCCGGTTTGTTGGCCGCCTTGAATTCCTCGAACAGGGTTTCAGTCGGGCTTGGCTTGTGACTGATGCCGAGCGGCTGTCCGGACGGCGTTGTTGCTGTTGCGTTCGTCATGTTGGTTGTCCCTTCTCTCACTCGCCGTCTGCGTTGTTACCCTGCGCGCCATTGGCTTCAAGTGCCTTGGCCTGCTCATCCGTCAGATAGCCGAACCACTTGCCCGCGGTGTTCATGTCCTTGTCTCCACGGCCGGAGATGTTGACAATCATGACGGGATGCTCGTAGCCCTTTGCCTTCAGATCGACGGCGGCCTTGTAAGCCCCTGCCACGGCATGGGAGCTTTCGATCGCAGGAATGATGCCTTCGGTCTCGCACAGATCTTTGAATGCGCTCATCGCTTCGTCATCAGTGGCCCACGAGTAGTTGACACGGCCGATTTCCTTGAGCCATGCATGCTCTGGTCCAACGGATGCGTAATCCAAACCGGCGGAGATGGAATAGGTGTCGAGCGTTTGTCCTTCCGAATTCTCAAGAAGGTAGCTCTTGGCACCTTGGAACATTCCCAGTTCTCCGGTACCCGGCGCGAAACGAATGGCGTGGCGACCGGATTCGGGGCCATTGCCGCCTGCCTCATAGCCATAGAGATTCACACGGTCGTCATCCAGGAAGGCGTTCATGATGCCGATTGCATTGGAGCCGCCTCCAACGCAGGCGCAGATGGCATCCGGATGGTCGATTCCATACCAATCCTGAAGCTGCTGCTTGGCTTCCTCGCCGATGATCTTCTGGAAGTCACGCACCATGCTCGGGAACGGATGCGGTCCTGCCACGGTGCCAAGCAGATAGTGGGTGTCCTTGACATTGGTGACCCAATCCCTCAGAGCCTCGTTGATGGCGTCTTTGAGGATGCGGTCTCCAAGGGTGACCTCCACCACTTCGGCGCCGAGCATGCGCATACGGGCCACATTAAGCGCCTGGCGGCGGGCATCGATCTGACCCATGTAGATGCGGCACTTAAGGCCGAGCATCGCGCAGACGGTCGCGGTCGCAACACCATGCTGTCCCGCACCGGTCTCGGCGATCACGCGGGTCTTGCCCATGCGCTTGACGAGCAGAGCCTGTCCGAGCGCGTTGTTGATCTTGTGGGCGCCGGTGTGGTTCAGGTCCTCACGCTTGAGGAACACGCGGGCATCAAGACCGGTCTTTTCTCTGATTCGTTCGGCGAATCGCGGCGCTTCCGTAAGAGGAGACGGACGACCGACGTACTGCTGGTTCAGACGCGCGAGTTCCTTGTGGAACTCAGAATCGGCCTTGGCTTGCTCATACACCTGTTCAAGTTCATCGAGCGCGGTAATCAACGCCTCGGGAACATAACGTCCACCGAATTGGCCGAAATATGGTCCCTCGTGGCTTTCCAACGGGGTCTGTTCGGATGCTTTCACTCTTGCTCCTGCCTTTACTAATCGTTCCACAGCTTGTTTATGATCGTCCGCGGTGGCCACTCCTTCGCCGACCAGCACCGCATCGGCCCCCGCACGGGCATAATCCTCAAGTTCGACCGAGCCGAACACACCCGATTCGGCGACCCGAATCACATCATCCGGCAAATCCGACGCAAGCTCCATGTACTTGTTCACATCAACCTTGAGATCTTTGAGGTTTCTGGCGTTGATGCCGATGACCTTGGCTCCGGCGTTAATGGCGCGTTGAATCTCCTCACGGGTATGGGTCTCGACCAAAACCGTCATGTTGAGACTATGCGCCAAGCCCAGCAACGAGGCAAGCCTGTCATCATCCAAAGCCGCAACGATCAGAAGTACCAGGTCGGCCCCGTGGGCGCGAGCTTCCCAAATCTGATACTCGGTAACGATGAAATCCTTACGGAGTACTGGAATGTGCACCGCGGCACGCACATTGTCGAGGTCATCCAGAGACCCTTTGAAACGACGTCCTTCGGTGAGTACGGAAATCGCGCTGGCACCACCTTGTTCGTACTCGCGTGCCAATGCCGCAGGATTCGGAATGTCACTCAGATGACCCTTGGAAGGCGATGCCCTTTTGATTTCGGCGATGATCGGAATCCCTTCCGACTTTTTCAGCCATTGACGCGCATCAATGGGGGCGGGCGCTTGGGCCGCATGTCGTTTGATCTCGTCCAACGGTACGTTCTTCTCACGAATCTGCTGGTCCTCTACGGCTCCCGCAACCAATTCATCAAGCACAGACATAATCTTCCTTTCAGCGTTTCGCTCGATTGGCTGATTTTACGCTTCTACAACTGGCGAAGCTGGGATGCGATCTGCACCGCTTCCACACTGGCTTCGGCCTTGTTGCGGGTTTCCTGCCACTCACTGGCCGGCACGGAATCAAGTACGATTCCTGCACCAGCCTGCACGCTCGCTTCATGGTCGCGGATGAA
>CAVEVJ010000144.1:0-2637 GCA_963619075.1 Acidaminococcaceae bacterium | reverse complement strand
AACTTGTGACCCCTTCCGTGTCAGGGAAGTGCGCTACCACTGCGCCAACCGCCCGAAGCGAGTGCTAACTTACGTGGATTTTCGGAGGAATGCAAATCGTCGGCGTGTCGCGGTTGGCTCGTGGTGGCTTCTATCGTGCTTCGACCACGGGGAATTCCAGTGTGTCCGTATCCGGCGAAACACTTGCGGCGCTTGGGTTTTCGTTATCATCCGCATAGGCGGCCGAGGAGGAGATTTCCCCGGTTACGGCGTGCATCAGCGGCAATCGCATCTGATGCCACGCGACATTGCCATGGGTGGACGAGGAAATGCCCTCATCCATGAAACCAAGCCTCGAATAAAACCCGACAAGACGCTCCTTGCAGGTAAGCACGATCCCCTTACGGCCAGCCATGGTCGAATCAAGAATGACCTGACGGAGCAGATAGCTGGCGCAGCCTCGATGCTGGTATACGGGCGCGATGCACACGCCGAAAATCATCTGCCACTCACCTTGGGAATCATGCACCGACGCGTCCTCGTACATCGCGTCATCAAGGTCGGGAATATTGGTGGCCATGCCGTTGACGAATCCGACGAGCGTGCCGTCATACACGGACGCGGGGAAACGGGTGTCGTCATCGTCATCGTTGACCAACAGCCAGAAATGGTTGGGATACGTGGCCACTCTTGCAGTGAGGCTTTCGTTGCTCGCGGCCTCTTGTGGAGGAAAGCATGCGGCCTCAATAGCCTCGATCGCGTCGAGGTCTTCCATCGTTGCATGTCGAATGAGCATGAGCATACTTTCGCGCAAGGTGTACCCAATCTTCACATTTTGATATCGAATCATGCCGAAACATGCTTCTATGCCATACTGTGTGCACCGAAAAGGAGCCGTTCAGTTTGGGCTGATAAGCGCCTATACGAAAAACCGATAACAACAGGGCCTGTACGCGGATCGTTCCGCGCTACCATTGCCATGCCCGACCAGGGTCGGACGACGGAAACGAATCGGCACTGCGTCAAAGGCGCTGGTGACCACAAGCGGCCGAAACCACATGAAGGAGGTGCACATGTTCGATTGGGAGTTCGTCACGCACTATGCGCCGTTCTTCGTCAGCGGCGCCGAAATGACGCTGTTCATTGCGGTATTCGGCATCATCCTTGCGATCGCGGTGGGACTGGTGTGTGCCGGAATCGAAAGCGCCCGCATTCCGGTACTGCGGCATATCGTGCGCGCCTACATCGAATTGAGCCGCAACACCCCACTGCTGGTGCAACTGTATTTCCTGTACTTCGGACTTCCGAAACTGGGCATCGTATGGTCGGCGGAAGCCTGCGCGATCATCGGACTGGGATTCCTCGGAGGCTCATACATGTCCGAAGCCATGCGCGGCGCATTGCAGACCATCCCCGCCGTGCAGCACGAGTCCGCGTACGTGCTCGGACTCAACCGCAAGCAGACGTTGAGCCGCGTGATCATTCCACAGGCCGTCAGCGCATCCATTCCAGGCGTGGTGGCCAACGTGATCTTCCTGATCAAGGAATCGTCCGTGGTGTCGGCCATCGCGCTCGCCGACGTCATGTACATGGCCAAGGATCTGATTGGCATGTACTACAGCACCTACGAATCGTTGTTGCTGCTGATCATCGCGTATTTGGTGATTCTGCTGCCGATATCGCTGTTCGGCACCTGGCTGGAACGGAGGTTCGACTATGAGCGGCGCTGAGATTCTGCTGCAGCCGGGCGTTTTCCCCCGTTTGCTGCAGGGATTGTGGGTCACCGTGTGGATTGCGGGAGTGTCGGTGGCGCTGTCCATTCCGGTAGGATTGGCCGTCGGCTGGCTGATGACGGTGAAGAACCCCGTCGTTCGCTTCGTGATGCGCGTGTATTTGGATTTCATCCGAATCATGCCGCAGCTTGCCCTGCTGTTCATCGTCTTCTACGGGTTCGCGCGTCTGTGGAACTGGAATCTGGACGCAACCGGCTCCTGCGTGTTCGTGTTCGTGCTGTGGGGAGGCGCCGAACTGGGTGACCTGGTACGCGGCGCGCTGGTGTCGATTCCGAAGGCGCAGTACGAGTCGGCATACGTGCTGGGATTGAACAGAAAGCAGACGTTCCTGCGGGTGATTCTTCCGCAGGCGTTGCGCAGGTTGCTGCCAGCCTCGGTGAACCTTGCCACGCGAATCGTCAAGACCACATCGCTGGCGGTGCTTCTCGGCGTGGTCGAAGTAATCAAGGTCGGCCAGCAGATCATCGACGCGAACCGATTCCAATATCCCAGCGGAACCCTGTGGATCTACGGGGTGATCTTCTTCATGTACTTCATCGTGTGCTGGCCGCTTTCCATCGTGGCCCGCCGACTGGAAAAGAGGTGGTCGCATGACTGACGCGGCAGATAAGGCGGAACAGGCGAACGCACAGCCGAGCCTGGAGATCTCGCATCTGTACAAACGGTATGCGAACGCCGAAAGGCCGGTGCTCAACGACATTTCCTTCACCGTGCCGCACGGCAAGGTATTCGTGATTGTGGGACCCTCCGGTTCCGGCAAATCGACGTTGCTGCGTGCGATCGCGGGACTTGAGCCGATCCAGGGCGGCACCATCGCCATGAACGGCGACGTGATCGACACCGGCAAGCCGGGCACGGAATCGGC
>CAVEVJ010000143.1:0-2613 GCA_963619075.1 Acidaminococcaceae bacterium | reverse complement strand
GGTCTGTATGACCAGTCCGCCGCGGAATGCTCCTTCGCCAACGTGATTCCGAGAAAATGCTCCGTGACCGAAGATAGGCCGAATCGGTGCAGTCCCAAAAGTCGCGCCGCTATCTCCGTATCGAACAATCGTCGCGGAGCCAATCCAAGATCCGCGAAACCGGGCAGATCCTGCATCGAATCGTGCAGAATCCAAACGGCGTCACCGACAGCCTGGTTGAAATCGTTCCAATCGACCCCGGCCTTGTTCAATGCCTGCGGATCGAGCAACCCGATACCGGCGCCCTCGCGTTTGAACTGCACCAACCAATCCTCATGACCGTACCGATAACCGGACGCACGCTCCGCATCCGCAGCCAAGGGACCGGTCGAAGCGGCCAGATCACTGCAATAATCACGGAACGCCTGCGCCGTGTCGATTACGTTCGGCACTCCTTCGCGCGGCTCGGACAACAGCCTCGGCTCGTCGTCAATCAACGGGTGTTTCCTCCTCGGATTGCGTCATGGTGCGGAGGAAGCCTGCCCACATTCCAACCTGCCGACCGGCGTCGAGCCCTCCATCGGCATAGTCTAACGGTGTCCATGACACACGAATCTCACACCCCGTGCTTGGCGTGTTCCCGTCGATGCCGAACATGGTGTTCTGGGTTACGGTGACCGTTCCCGAAACATCCTCAACGGCGTCCGAATCAAGATTGTCCATCATGTAGTCCCAATACATGGAAGGAGTCAGCACATCATCTTCCGAACCGTGCAACGGCAAAGTCGCGAAAGCCGTGCAACGCCAATGGGAACGCCAATCCTTGCGGAACTTGTGCGAATACAGCACCATGATCCACCCGCCCGCGTCGCCCGCACCGGCCGGATTGAATCCGGCGATTCCTTCGCCGAATCCGCCTGTGGGCGCACCGTCGGGAACAGCGCATTCCAGTTCCACACCGATGCCAAAATTCGCCATGGCGCACGGAACCGGAATCTCCCGGTAGGAGACCCCCTCGATTCGGGGCATGTTCTGTACGCTCAACACGGCCTGCCAGACCACGTCGGGCACGCCGTAAGGGCGGGTCAGACCGGACTGACGCACGTTTTCAGAGGACTCGTCGAAAGTGCGCGAATCCCCTTTGTCTGCACGCACATCAATGGGCGTGCCATTTGGGAAAGCATAAATGTCCGCCATGGTTCAAGGCTACGGCAAAACATACGGTTTCCGTGGTATTTGGCGGAAATTTCGTTCGCGTCGAATGTGAAGATTTTTTTCATTCGACGCGACTTCGTTCGGCGAAACGTTCGTCTGACGGACAGGTCCCGCACACCCCCTAGATCAGGCCTTCAACGCATGGCTCGACCCATGTTCGGGGTTCGCTTTAGTACACGGTGAATCCGTGCGCCTCGAACTGCTCCACCACACGTTGCTTCATGGCCGCCGATGGACCTTTCTGGTCTTCCAGCGGGTATGGAATTCCAAGCTTGTGCCACTTCGGACGACCGAGCTGGTGGAATCCCAACACGTCGATATGCTCCACCGCCGGCGCGAAGGAATCGCAGATCCTCGCCACGTTCTCCACGTTCTCTTCGGAGGAGGTGAGCCCCGGAACAAGCACAAAACGGACCCATATCTTCTTGCCCGCCTTGGCAAGCCTCTGGCCGAAATCGATGGTCGGCTGCAGCACGCTTCCCGTCACCTTGCGGTAGGTCGCTTCATCTCCGGATTTGACGTCGAGCAGGCACAGGTCGATGTCGTCGATCATATCGTCGGTATAACTCGCTCCGAGAAAACCGGAAGTGTCAAGGCAGGTATGGATTCCCATCTCCTTGGCCGCACGGAACACTCGGGACACGAACGCGGGCTGCATCATGGATTCGCCGCCGGAGAAGGTGATGCCGCCTCCCGTGGCTTTGAACAGATCCGCATACCGTGCGATCTTCTTGATCATGGCTTCGTAGTAGACGGGCTTACCGTCGCGCATCTTCCACGTATCGGGATTTTGACAGTATTGGCAGCGTAGCGGGCATCCGCTGAGGAATACGGTCATGCGGGTGCCCGGACCGTCGACGGACGTGTTGATATCCCATGAGTGCACGAAACCGATGTCTCCGCTCTTCAGTGCGTTGATGCGGTCTCGTCTGTCGAGCCCGATCGGCGATTCAAATCCGGAAAGGCCTCCCATCAACGTTTGGCTCGCATAACTCTTCGACTCCTTGAGCATATGCCTTGTTGTAGTGCGGAATTGCACGTTGTCAGACATCGATGTCCTTTCGTCTACGATTGCCGATTTGCCCGTTCTGTTGCCGTTCCTTCGCTCCGGTTCCGGACCGTTTGCGTAAAAACCGCCCGATTGGATGCGGAAGGACAAATTGAAGGGGCGGAGCCTTGTTCAGCCCCGCCCCTTGCCGTTTTACCGCTTCACGCGGCGTGGTTCAATCGTCAGTCGACGACCGCGCCCTGGTGGAACGTACGGGAGATCACGTCGAGCTGCTGCTCCTTGGTGAGCTTGACGAAGTTCACCGCGTAGCCGGAGACGCGCACGGTCAGGTGCGGGTACTTCTCCGGGTGCTCGACTGCATCCTCGAGCTGCTCCTTGCGCAGCACGTTGATGTTGGCGTGGTACAGACC
>CAVEVJ010000142.1:0-18785 GCA_963619075.1 Acidaminococcaceae bacterium | reverse complement strand
GAACAGCGCGTGAAAATACTCGCTTCGGCTAAAGCGCAAGCGGTGTATCAGGCGTATCGCAATGTTGCGCAGGCCGCGTCCGGCGCTTCTGGGGAACAGGTGACGGGTTATCCGCTGAAGGCGGAGGAAAACGCCGGCGATTGCGGGGCTCAGGACGAGGTCGTCACGTTGCGTGCCGATATGGTCCAGTCCGAGTCCGACGTGCGCACCCGCGATTTTTCCGGAATCGCGGTGCCGACCGTTGTCGAATCGATTGACGAAGTTGCGCAAAGGAAGCCGGGTTTGACCCGTTCCCGGGTGGGTCCGCTGATTTTCGGCTGCGATTCCATCTTCCTGCTTGACGGCGAATGCTATGGCAAGCCGCACAGCGAGGATGTTGCCCGTGAGCGACTGCGTGCCATGCGCGGTGCCACGGGGGAGTTGTGGACCGGGCATTGCCTGATTGACTTCGCCACCGGACGCACGGTTTGCGGAGCCAGCAAAGCCACCTTGCATTTCTGCGAATACTCCGATCGGGACATTGAATGCTACATTGCCACCGGCGAACCGTTGGAAGTAGCTGGTTCCTTTACGTTGGAAGGTTTCGGCGGAGCGTTCATCGATTCCATCGAAGGCGATCCGCACGGCATCATAGGCCTGAGCCTGCCGTTGGCTCGTAAACTGGCTGGTGAACTCGGTGTGGAATGGACCGACTTGTGGAATGTCGGTCCGGCCGGTTCGGAGAAGAACACCCCGAGCAGCACGTTGCCGCCGAAGGAGAATGTGCTTCAGCCGGGCGATGGTTGGGTTGATTGCGCCTGCGGCCGCAAGCACTGGGGCATCAACGGCGCCTCAGGCGTGCTGCTGGCGCGGCGTGACGAACATACCGGCGAGGTCACACATGTGGTGATGCAGCATCGTGCGGCATGGAGCGCGGAAGGCGGTACCTGGGGCATTCCGGGCGGGGCCACGGCGGACGGCGAAAGTCCCATCGAAGGTGCGCTGCGCGAATCGTATGAGGAAGCCAACATCACGCCGGAAAACATCGAAGTCGTCGGAACCTACTGCGAGGACCATGGTCCGTGGGCGTATACCACCGTCTTCGCGTTCGAGAAGCCGGGATGCCATGTCGAGCCCAAGGCGAACGACGACGAAAGCATGGAGATCGAGTGGATTCCCATCGATGAGGTGCCGAATCGCAAATTGCTGACCGCCATGCGTACCGACTGGCCGAATTTCGCGGCACGGTTGCGCGAGCTTTCTTGCAACCATTAAGTCTTCGCGACTGGGTTTTGCGTATTGCGTTACCGCCTCGAATAGGGCTAACAGGGTGGTGCCGTATCGCCTTCTATGGGCATTGCGGCAAAAAGAATCCACATATCGTCATCTTCAACGGTTAGGGTTCCATGAATGCTTTTCAGCTGCGTTGACAATGCCGATAAGCCATATCTGCTCTTCGGAAGTTCCGTGGCCGTCTTGTCGTCATTGCGTGATGAATCACGTAGGGGATTGATCTGTGTGATTTCCAAGGTGTGCTCATTGATCAGTATGGAAAGATCATAGTGGCAGCCAGTAGGTGCGTGGCGTGCTATGTTGGCGTAAATCTCATTGAGCAACATGATGAACAGGTGTTGTTTCGACTCGTTGATGCGAATCGGTGTCGAGTCATCGAGTATGCTCCGGCCTGAGAATCCTAAACGATGCAGATTGTCGTCGTGATGTCGCAGCAACATATGGAGACGTTGATTGAACGGTGTCCCCGATGCGGCGGCCGTGCCTTTTTCGTGGTGCTGAAGGTTCTCGATGATGAGGTGAGTCTGTTCCAGGGCATTCAGGGCTTCTTGATTGATGAAATCCCAAGGCTGGTCAGTATCTGGCTGATTCAGTCTCATCTGACGTTGGGCCGTTCGGGCAATGAGGGACAGGCTGTTGGTGATTGCATCATGCAATTGCGTCGCGGTATTGATGTCTCGTTCTCTGTTGTCGAGCAGCATGTGCAAATGCTCCGCCTCGCGGCGACGTCGTAACGCGTCCTGTTGCCAACGCAAACCACATCCCAACAATGCTGTGAGTGCCAGAGCGATCAAGGTGGATAGCAGATCCCTCATATCGTTCCTGGATTGTGTCCAGAACATCTCGATTGATTGGACTCCGCATGCCAGCGATGCCGCGGCAAGGGAGAAGATATCGTTGTTGCGAAAACACAGGAATCCAAACGCGACGAGTAAAGCGTACAGCGACGTCGGTCCGGAACCGTTCTGAAGCAATGCATTGCATAGGTCGATAAGTAAAGCCGTTCCGAATGTGGTACGGGGATAGAACGGAGACAATGCGATGCATATGCTCTGAGCGATCATCAGCATCCAAATGCATGGTGTGTTGTGGGGATGGAACGCCCAAGTGCATAGAACCATTGATTCTGCGATAAGAACAATGATTATCGTAATTGAGCTTGGCGAGCGCCAAAGGTTGATTCGACGCATGGGATTATCTTTCGCCGAGCCATATGGCGACGGCCTGCCGGGCGGTTTTCGCTTTCAGTTTTTTCATGATGTTGTGCATATGTCTACGCACGGTCGCTTCCTTGACTCCGATTTCAGCGCCTACCTCACGGTCGGTAAGACCTCTTTCGGACACCAGTCCGATGACTTCTTCTTCCCGTACGGTCAATAAGGGTGAAGTGTTTTCATGTTTGAGCCGCGTTTGCGCCAAGATCGGTGTCTCGAACCCGGGTAGGGAATCGTTGCTCTGTAATGTGGCGATGGCTTGGATGATGGCTTTTTCGTCATTCTTGCTTACCAGTCCTTGCGCTCCCGCTCGCCGTGCCTTGTGCTCGTACGATGACAGGGAAAAGCTGGTGACCGCCAGCACTCGCGTCCTTGCGTTGGTTAGTCTCAGCCTTCTGCACAGTGAATCCCCCTGGATGCCTTCGAGGGACATGTCAGTGATTAGGATGTCTGGAGTGTTTTCGGGACGGGAACAGTGTTCAAGGGCGTGTTGGGCGTCCATGGACGTCCAGAGCAGGGATGTGAATGTTGTTTGTTCGCTGATGAGTTGTGTGAGTGCTGATAGCGCCATGGGGTCGTTGTCCACTACGGCGATGTGGCAGAATGAAAACGACTTGCTTGGATTGGCCTCTGCAGCCGCCATGTTTTCCCCGTCTCTAGATCGATCTGGATGCAAACCTGCATGAGACAAGGTAGATCTCATTTGTGTCGGATTCGTTGCATTGTCTGTGACGATAATGAGTCGCTCACATGGTGCTACAGCTGAATATTGAGGATTGCGTTTTGAATCGGCTCCGGACGATGGGAGATGACTACGACCGTGTGGTCCTTGGCGAACATCCGTATTGCGTCGGATGCCTTTTTCTCTGATTGCGAATCCAAATGAGAGGTCGGTTCGTCCAGGATGATGATGGGTGTGTTTCGCAGAAAACCACGGATGATGCTTAACCGTTGCATCTCTCCAGCGGATGCGTCGGAAATCAGGTCGGAAAGGGCGGAGTCCAATCCGTTGGGCAGTTTGCGGTAGAACTGCGTCAAACCAAACGGTTCAAACCATTGGAGTACGGTACTGTCCGGAATGTTGCGGCCAAGCGTCAACGATTCGCGCAAGGTTCGGCCGTAGAGGGGAGATTCCTGTAGAACAAGGGATACCAGGTGTTCGCGAATGAAATTCCCGCCAAGTTGTTCGATGGTCTGTGAGCCATAAAGAATCTGCCCTTCTGAGGACGGAACGATTCCGATGGCGGCCAGAGCAAGGGTTGTTTTCCCCGATCCGGACGGTCCGGTCACGGAAACGAGACCATTGTCGGGAAGCTCGAAAGACATCGCTTGAAATATATCGGGTGAGCATGGGGAGTATCGAACCGAAACGTTGTCGAATCGAAGTTGGTGACATGAGTCCGCCAATTCAGGATTTCCCGTCGGAACATCGGCGGCTTGACCGCTGTGGGTGAAAGGTTCGAGTCGCTCGAACGCGGCCCTGGCGGATGCGATGCTGCTGATGGATGAGGTGAGGCTTCCCAAAGGGGAGACCAATATCAGCAGGAAAGCGACGATTACGGCCAAGGATTGATATGAAAGATCGTTGGAAGCTACTCTCGCACTTCCGAGCAATATGACGATAATCAAAAAAGCCTGAGCCGCGAGTGAAGATATAGGTGATAAAATCGCCAAAATACGTGATAGCTTTTTTGATGAATAGAATAAGTTTTCTGATGCTAAGGTGTAATTTCGTATCGATTGCGCTTCTAGATTATTTGCTTTTATAAAAATGGCGCTTGAGGCAAATTTCTGAATATTTTCACCAATATGGGAATATTGTTGCTGGACGCTTTTGGTGAGTTTGGTTATCTGTTTTCCTGAGATGAGGGAAATTGCCAGTATTAATACAAGTAAAAAGATGGTGGTCAGAGAAAGAACGGGATCGATGATGATGACGGTGATTGTGGAGCACAGTATGAGCAGGATTGTTCCGGGTAAGGAAAGAACCTGAGAACTGACGATGGTTCTTGCGACTGCGATATCCGAAATCGTTCTGGACGTCAACTCGCCATTGGAGTATTTCGCCAATTCTGAGGTGTTGAGGTTGAAGATATGTCGTCCAACCAATAATTGGAGTTTGAGTATAAAGCGTTGAGAAAGTAGTTGGCTGCCATAATTGGTTAAAGCGTTGAGTAATGAGTTTCCGGTGAATAGAAGAAATAAAATAATGCATTTTTGAATATCAACAGTGCCATATGATGAAAAAAGGCCAATGAGATTTCCAATCCAGAGAGGCTGTATGTATACCAATATATTGGAAAAAATATTTACAAATATAAGAAGAATCATGAGGCATCTTGATCCTCGCAGAACGGTATTCAGGACAGGTAGCATGATTTTCTCCTTAAATATTTCATCGAGATGTACTGGTGGGTGAATCCAATATGGATTCACCCACCAGTTTTTAGTGTTTTGTTAGCAAATCAAAAGAGAAATCGAGCTAAATTTTTTACAGCTGAACGCCACGCTGACGGAGGAGGATCCTGCCGCCGCGGGTTCGGCTTCTTCGACGTGCAGGGCCTGCATTTGGAGAATTTCGGTCAATTGAACTCACCTCCTTCCAGTAATGGAAATCCGGGAAATATGGATAAAACATTGCCGCTCAATGCGTAGATCCAACCTATTGTTCCGGTGGCGAGATCATCTGAGAAACGATATGAAAAATCACCGGGCGCATACAGTGATCCATCATCGTTGTTCTGGATTAAAAAGAGTGGCGCATAATTGAGTGCGATCTGTTCGGAAGTTTGCTCGTGCCCTGAAATGGCGAGCAATGCGCCAATAAGTCCTGCTTCTCCTTTAAAAAGTCCGGCGTGTGCGCAGGGGCGTGCGGTCAGGGCATTATGAATGGATGTCAGATGCTCTTGCCGATGATTCGGGATTCGGGGATATCGCGCCCTATGTTGCATCGTAAGGCGCACTCCTGCGCTCCCCAGTGAGAAGTACGGCATCAAACGGGAATCGTCGGTTGCCAGATTGCATATGCCGTCGGTGATGGTTAGTCGTTGCAGATCCTGTTGAAGACATGCGTCGGCGAGGTCCAGATATTTCTGCGATGAAGTGATGTCATACATACGCATGCACGCCAAAGAGACGCCGGACCAGCCGTATAACAGTCCTGTTGGCGTCGCGCTGGAGTCGTATATGAGGACGTTGTCGGGCTGAGCAAGTGCTGCAGCGCACCGTTCCGCGCATTGTTCCGCGGTTTTGAGGGATAGCTCGTCGTGGTAATGCTCGTGATAATACGTGAGGGCAAGAATCATTCCCGCATATCCCGATTCGATGGAGATGGATGCGATGCCTTCGGATGCGGGGGATGCGATGTAATCCGCGATCATGCGAACGATATGCTGCGCGATATGCCGTTGCTTGGCCCTGACCGCAAGTTCGATCATTCCCGCCATTCCAGTGAATAAGCCATATGAGAAATATCCTTCGATATAGCTGGGAAGATTGGAGTCAACGGTGTTGAGCCATTCTGGAAGTTTCGTCCGCAATGCCGGATGGTCGGGTTCGAAATCGAAAAGCGTTTTCCATGCTCCTGCTCCGCCGTAGGCCAAGGAGTATCGGTTCAACCGGTGCTCATACTGGAGTGGGTCTCCGTGAATGAGGCTTGGCGAAGACCAGTCGATTGCTGCTGAGAGTGAGCTGCGCAAATCCCTGACGATTTCCTTTACGCTGGCAGGTTGATATTGCGTGGATGCGATGAGAGCGGTCCGATTTGCTGCCGCGTCGATGCCTTCCGATTGCGCGGCGTGAGTTATGATGTCGAGAATCGTGCTTCCTTCCATGCCGTACTCAGACGCGATCCATCGTTGCATTTCCTTAGGTTTGCTCGATCCCAGCATCTCGATGGTGCTTATCGGGAGCAGCGCGCCTCGGATCGAACGGTAAAGGCCTATCCAATCGCTTACGTTTAATGGATCATCGGCTGAATCGAGGTATCCGGGTGTGCCGATGGAAAGGTGACGATCGTGGCTGTGAAGGGCCGCCGTTTCGAAATCAATGAAAACAGCCCGACCGGTATCAGGGTCAACGATGATATTATGCGGCTGAACGTCTCCGTGCGCGTATCCCTCTTTGTGTAATTGCGAGAGCGTCCGCGTCAAATTCTTGACGAAACGTCGCAAGGTGCTCAAATACCGTGTGATCGCTTCAGGTGATTCGCTTCGGTTGAAAGGATAGTTCAAAGCGAGCCATCGGCCTAAAGTCATTGACCGCTCAAAGGTCTCCACAATATAGTGATGTTCCCAAGCGTCAAATTCGTCGATGATGCGTGGGATTCCATTGAGATTTTCGAGAGTTTTGAGTATTTGCGCCTCGTGCTTGATTCTTGATATGGCATCATGACTGGAGGCGTCCAGGCCGCAATATGGGCGCCCTTCTTTCATGATGTAGTCGGTGCCGTCTTTTGAAACTTGGTACACGCCCCCACCTGTGCTGAAATGAAGGGCGTTTTGTACCTTGAAGCCGTGAAAGTCGGGAACCTGTTCGCCGGAATCCTGCGCGAGTTGATCTTGGATAAGGAAGGTCGGCGTCTCCACCCAATCGGGAACCCGGTAATAGGGGACCCTGATATCCTCTTCATACGATCCATCGGGTTTTATGATGCATAATCTCCCAGTGTGGTCTTGAAATTTCCGAAATCCTCCGTAACGGTAGAAAACCGGTCCTTGCCTGTATCGCCTGTCGCTCAGGATGTACGGTGCGGGACGATATTCCGTGAGGAGCGCGTCCAAATGGGTTATGGTGCGCTCAAGGTCAATTTCATTGGGGTATATGGTGATGAATTTACCGCACGCCGTCCGATTCCCGCTCTTTGAATTCTTGAGCAACAGCTTCCTGGACGTCGTTGTGAATTTAAACGGAATGCCGTTTCGAAAACAATATGAAGACACAATGGACAATACCTGCTGGGCATTGCTCAAGGTGGACGACACATGCAATTTCCACCCTTGGTTTGGAAGGTCATACGGTGTCGGGGCCATGTAGGACCAGTGGTCGTCTGTGATTTTAATCCAGTCGTCGGGTGGATCGACGGCGTACTCATGACCGTTGATGTCCGAATCGGCGGGGACGTAATATAGTCCGGGTTGGCCGATGAAGTCTATATATCTCCCAGTCATGTTTTCTCTTTCCTGTGGGGCGTTATTTGCCCATGCATAGCAACAGGCTGATGGTGCTTTCTTTTTTGCAGACGAAGGCGATGCTGATCGTTGAGCTTCCGTCATCCGGATCCTCCTCAGGCAGAAGCAATTGCTGCAATTCCAAAATCCATTTCATGCTGATCTCCTTGAAATGAATGGCTAACAGATGGCGATGGATGCGGTGCTCATCGGCATGAACGTGGTCCATATGCAGAGCGCCGCTGAGAATGATGAGAAAATGGAGTTTGTTTTTATGTCCGTGTCCGCTTTCATTGTCTGCAATGCAAGTACCTTGTTCATGATGTGCCTATCTCGTTGTGTCGTTCCCGTCGGTATTTCAGGGAAATGGTCTTGGTTTGTTTGCGGATTTGGTTTCTTGAATGGAGCTACCGTCGACGCTATAGGTTGTATGGTTTGAGAACAAGCGATGGCATACAACTTTTGTGTATGCGTGTCATGCGGACAAGTGGGGTCTGGATGCGTTTTCTAGAGGAGCGTTGTGCCGCCATTCCTCGGCTTTGACGATGTTGCGCGGGGTGTGTTCATTCGTCCATGTTCGAGAAGGAAAATGTGGAAAGAAGCGCGGTGTTAGCGCTCACCAAGAGCGTGTGTACAATAAACGAAGCAGTGAAAGCGACGGCAATCATTCACGAAAGGCGATGGGGCATGGCAGGCAGGCGTAACTCAGTCAACAAGCGTCCTTCGATGTTTGAAGTGGCGAAGCTCGCGGGAGTGAGCCATCAGACGGTCTCCCGAGTGATCAACCATTCCCCGGACGTTTCCGACGCCACGCGCGAGAAGGTGCAGAAGGCGATCGACGAGCTTGGCTACAGGCCGAGCAATTCCGCGCGTGCGCTTGCTTCGCACAGGTCGCGCACGATCGGTCTGATCGCCGGCGGACAGCGTTTTTACGGCCCTATTTCCGCTATTTCGTCGATTGAATCGATGGCACGTCAACATGGCTTGTTCATGACGGTGAGCATGGTGCATGAAGCGTTGTGCTCGCAGGAGGAGTTTGACGACCTGTGCCGCACGTTCGACGAGATGAACGTGGATGCGTTTATCTTCCTCACGCCGACCGATGTCATGTTTTCCGCGGCCTGCCGTGCCCAGATCGCGCAGCCGCGAGTCATCGTCACGTCCACCCACGGCGGTGTCGGCGTGCAGGACGGCCTGCGATTGATGAAGGCGTCCGACCGCCGTCGCGTTTCGGTTGTGGGATTGGACCAGTGGGCCGCGATGAACGACGTGATGCGTATGGTCAGCGAGTACGGACACCGTTCCGTGCTGTATTTCGCAGGTCCTAAGGACTGGCGTGATGCGGCCACGCGACTGACCGCCTGGAACAAGCTTTGCGCGGGCAACTCCATCAGCACGGTGACGGTGCAGTGCGAGACGTGGGAGTCCTCCGAGGCGTACGGCAGGATGAACCACGTGCTTGACAACATCGGGCGTTCGGGAGGGCAGCTGCCCACCTGTGTGGTGTGCGCGAACGACAGCCAGGCGGTGGGCGTGGCGCGTGCGTTGCATGAGCATGGCGTCCGCATTCCGCAGGACGTGAGCCTGGTCGGATTCGACGATATGCCTGCGATGGACAATATGTTCCCGCCGCTGACCACGATTCAACCCGATTTCGAGCAGCTTGGCGTGGCTGCCATGCGTGAGGCGCTGTATCTGCTGGGGGAGGGCGATGAAACGTCGTTCGCATCCTCGCAGCATGGCGTGGGATTGATTCCCGCGAAGGTGATGAACCGCAGTTCTTTGGGGCCGGTGCGCCACCGCTAACTCTTCTTTTTCCGCTTGACACGCGAGGTTGTGTGGGTCGTGCTTTGCATTTAGAATAGTGAGCGTTAACAGTGAGCGCTAACATTCCATCGACAACGTGGTTGAGAAGCGTTCTGGAACAAGGAGATTGTATGGTGCAGGAGCACAAGCTTGACGATCAGGTGGCAGTGACCGCCGAGAAGATTCGTGCCGGCAAGACGAGCCTGGGCATTGAGTTCGGTTCCACCCGAATCAAGGCCGTGCTCGTGGACGACACGTACGCCACCATCGCCGCGGGCGATTTCGGTTGGGCGAGCCATCTTGAGGATGGTCTGTGGAGCTACTCCCAGGAAGAGATCTGGACCGGTCTGCAGACCGCATACGCCAAGCTGGCCCAGGATGTCGAGAACGCTTACGGCGAGAAGCTGACCCGTGTGGGACACATCGGCTTCTCCGCCATGATGCACGGTTATCTTGCCTTCGACAAGGACGGCGAGCTGCTGGTTCCGTTCCGCACCTGGCAGAACACCAACACCTCCGCGGCCCACGAAAAGCTTTCCGAGCTCTTCCAGTACAACATTCCCGAGCGTTGGTCCATCGCCCACCTGTACCAGTGCGTGCTCAACAATGAGGAGCACGTCGGCAAGGTCGACTTCATCACCACCCTCGCCGGCTACGTGCACTGGAAGCTCACCGGCAAGAAGGTGCTCGGCGTGGGAGATGCCTCCGGCATGTTCCCGATCGATCCGACCACCCACACCTACGAGACCGAATTCATCGACAAGTTCAACGAGCTTCCGGAAGTCGCCGCACAGCCGTGGAAGCTCGCCGACCTGCTGCCCGAACCGCTGGTCGCCGGCACTCCCGCCGGTGAGCTCACCGAAGAAGGCGCCAAGCTGCTCGACCCGACCGGAACCCTTCAGCCGGGAATCACCTTCGCTCCGCCGGAGGGCGACGCCGGCACCGGCATGGTCGCCACCAACTCCGTGCGCGTCCGCACGGGCAACGTGTCCGCCGGAACCTCCATCTTCGCCATGGTCGTGCTTGAGCGCAAGCTGGAACGCCTGCATCCGGAAGTCGACCTCGTCACCACTCCGGCCGGCGATCTGGCCGGCATGAGCCACGCCAACAACTTCACCTCCGACCTCAACGCGTGGGTCGGCCTGTTCGGACAGTTCGCAGCCGCGATCGGCCAGCCGGTCGACGCCGGAACCCTGTACGGAACGCTCTTCCGTTCCGCGATCGCCGACGACGTTGACTCCAACTGCGGCGGCCTGATCAACTATCCGTTCCGTTCCGGCGAATTCCTCGCCGGACTGCCGGAAGGTCGTCCGCTCTTCGCCCGCGGCCCGGAGGCCAACATGAGCCTGGGCAACTTCATGCGCGCCCAGCTGTTCAGCGCGTTCTCCCCGGTCAAGATCGGCATGGACGTCATGACCAAGGACGAAGGCGTGGCCGTTGACTCCCTCGTGGGACACGGCGGCATCTTCACCACCCCGAAGGTGGCGCAGAAGATCCTCGCGGCCGCGTTCAACACCCCGATCAAGGTGATGTCCACCGCGGCCGAGGGTGGCGCTTGGGGCATGGCGGTGCTCGCCGACTACCTGTTCCATGCGGATCAGCCGCTGGACGAATTCCTTGACTCCCGTGTGTTCGCCGACGCGGCGTCCACCACGGAAGAACCGGATTCCGGCGACGTGGAAGGCTTCGAGGAGTTCTTCGATCGCTTCCGCAAGGGACTGCCGATCGAACACACGGCAATCGAATCCATTCCGCTGGAAACCAAGTAACGAATCGAAAGAAAAACCGTAAACAAGACCTGACGAAAGGAAATACCATGACAACTCTGGCTGATTACGGCCCCGAAGTACGCGCCGAAGTCAAGCAGGTGCGTGAAATCGTAGCGACCCTGCACGAGCAGCTGATCAAGTGGAACCTCGTTGTGTGGACCGCCGGCAACGTATCCCAGCGTCTGCGCACCGCCGACCTGATGGTGATCAAGCCGTCCGGCCTGCGCTATGAGTACCTGACCCCGTCCAGCATGGTCGTGTGCGATCTCGACGGCAACGTGGTCGACGGCTCCGAGTCCCCGAGTTCCGACACCGCGTCCCACTGCTACATCTACCGCAACATGCCCGACGTGTACGGCGTCGTGCACACCCACTCCACCTACGCCACCGCATGGGCGGCGACCGGCCAGAACATTCCGTGCGGCCTGACCATGATGGGCGACGAGTTCGGCGGCCCGGTGCCGGTCGGCCCGTTCCGTCTCATCGGCTCCGAGGCAATCGGCGAAGGCGTTGTGGAAACCCTCAAGAAGTACCCGAAGTCCCCGGCCGTGCTCATGCAGAACCATGGCCCGTTCACCATCGGCAAGGATGCGGAAGGCGCGGTCAAGGCCGCGGCCATGACCGAGGAAGTGGCGCACACCATGTGGGCCGCCAAGCAGCTCGGCGAGATCATCCCGATTCCGCAGGAAGACATCGACAAGCTGAACGACCGCTACCAGAACGTCTACGGACAGCACTGACGCGCGTCGGTTCCGCGAATCACGTCAATTCACGTCAATTTACGTTCAACAAACCCCAACAACGAAGTAAAGGAAACAACATGGCAATGGAAAACCCGTTCGAGGGTAAGGAAGTCTGGTTCGGCGTCGGATCGCAGGACCTCTACGGCGAGGAAGCCCTTCGCCAGGTGGCCGAGCAGTCCGGCGAAATGGTCGACGCGCTCAACGCCACCGGCAAGATCCCGGTTAAGATCGTGCTCAAGCCGACCCTGAAGTCCTCCGACGGTGTCAAGGCCTTCATGGTCGAGGCATCCGCCAACCCGAACGTCATCGGTGTGATCACTTGGTGCCACACCTTCTCCCCGGCCAAGATGTGGATCCGCGGCCTCGAAGTGCTCACCAAGCCGCTGCTGCAGCTCAACACCCAGCACCATTTCGAGATTCCGTGGGAAACCCTCGACATGGACTTCATGAACCTGAACCAGGCCGCACACGGCGACCGCGAGTTCGGTTACATCCTGACCCGTCTGGGCATCAACCGCAAGATCGTCGTCGGCCACTACACCGATCCGGAAGTCGCCGAGCAGATTGCCACCTGGACCCGCGCCTGCGCCGGCTGGGACGCATCCAACAACATGAAGGTCATGCGTTGGGGCGACAACATGCGTAACGTGGCCGTCACCGAAGGCGACAAGACCGAGGCCGAGCGCGTCTTCGGCGCTTCCATCAACACCTGGGCCGTCAACGAGCTGTGCGCTGCTTACGAAGCCGTCAAGGACGATCAGGTCAAGGACCTCATCGAGGACTACAAGGCCAAGTACGATATCGATCCGGAACTGCTCGACGCCAAGTACGACTCCCTGTTCATCGCAGCCAAGGAAGAGGCCGCGATGGTCAACATGATGCGTGCCAACGGCTGCACCGCGGGCGTTGACAACTTCGAGGACCTCGGCACCCTGCCGCAACTGCCGGGCGTCGGCCCGCAGCGCTTCCCGTCCGAGTACGGCTTCGGCTTCTCCGCCGAAGGCGACTGGAAGACCGCTGTGCTCGTGCGCATCGGCGCCGTGATGGGCTTCGGCCTTGAGGGCGGCGCATCCCTCATGGAAGACTACTCCTACAACTTCGTGCCGGGCCGCGAGAAGATCCTCGGCTCCCACATGCTCGAAACCTCCCCGGCCATCGGCACCATCGCCAAGCCGAAGCTGGAGATCCACCCGCTCGGCATCGGCGGCAAGGCCGATCCGGTGCGCCTGGTCTTCACCGGCGCTCCGAGGAAGGATGCCGTGGTCGTGTCCATGTCCGATGTGCGCGAACGCTTCCGTCTGACCATGAACGTGGTCGACATCGTTGAGCCGGACGGATCCCTCAAGGATCTGCCGTGCGCCCGCGCCCTGTGGGTGCCGCGTCCGGACCTGAAGACCTCCGCCGAGTGCTGGCTGCGTTCCGGCGCTTCGCACCACACCTGCATGACCACCTCCGTCGGTCGTGAGGCTTGGGAGGACTTCGCCCGCATCGCCGGCGTGGAACTCGCCACCATCGACGAGAACACCACCGCCCGCGAGTTCGAGCGCGATCTCGAGATCAGCGAGATGTACCACCGTCTCAACAACCGTCACTGAGGTGCACATCACTGAGATGCGTTAGTTACGTCGGCCATTGGTGGATTCGGGTTTCCGGTCCACCAATGCTGACAAAATTTTGAGCGTCTGCGAATCAGGATGATTCCCGATTCGCAGACGCTCACTTTTTTGGACGACTATGGTCGTCCAGCAGGCTGAAATCTGGCAATGTGAGGTTTACGCATTGGTGTCTGTTCGATCGTACGGCGGCATCCGCACGTTCGAACATGCACCATGCACTCAGTCGTACAGCGAAATGCAGTGCTCCACGAGATCCCAGAACTTTTCCACGTCCACATCAATGGCGATGTCGGTGTTCTTGGGTTCGTCGGTGAGCAGGAAGTAGTCGCAGTTGGTGCGGCCGTAGCTTTGCTCGCTGGAGATTTCGATATCGGTGTGCATGTTCTTGACGGTCACGATGGAGCGGTCGATGAGGTAGGCCACGGTGGTCGGATCGTGCAGTGGTCCGCCTTCCCAGCCGAAGGTCTTCTTCTGTCCCTTGTTGAAGAAGGTCATCAGATCGCAGAAAAGCGTTCCGGCCGGATTGTCGTACTTGCTCATGCGTTCGATGACGGAGGGCAGCGCCAGCACCTTACGGGTGATGTCGAGTCCCATCATGGTCACCTTGACGCCGCTGGAGAAGACGATGTGCGCGGCTTCGCCGTCCGCCCAGATGTTGAATTCGGCGGAAGGCGTCACGTTGCCGAGCTGATAGCAGCCGCCCATGAGCACGATTTCCTTAATCTTCGGCACGATGCGCGGTTCGATGCGCATGGCCATCGCGATGTTGGTCAGAGGGCCGGTCGGAACGAGCGTGATGTCGCCGTCGGAAGCCATGAGCGTCTCGATGATGAAGGTAATCGCGTGCTTGTCTTCGATGGTGCGGGTGAGTTCATCGAACTTCGGGCCGTCGAGTCCGGAATCGCCGTGGACGCGTTCCTCGACCGGACGCGGCTCGATGACCATCGGGACGCTCATGCCCTTGTAGACGGGCACGTCGATGCCGAGGTACTGAACCACGTTCAACGCGTTCCTAGTGACCTTTTCGAGGGTCTGGTTGCCGCGGACGGTGGTGATGCCCAGCAGTTCGATATCCGGATGCTTGGCCGCCATCATGATGGCGACGGCGTCGTCATGGCCCGGATCGCAATCGAGGATGATTTTCTGAGCTGCCATAATAACTCCTTTGTTGATAAATCGATTTGGCAAACACATTTTTAACATTGTTCACCATGGAAGTCAAATGTGGGACACGCCGTAACCCCTATCCCTTAGAATGAGGCGGGAGGTATTGGAAATGCGCGTAACCATGAAGGATATAGCTCGAGAAACCGGCACGTCGGTTCCAACCGTTTCTCTGATTCTGAGTGGTAAACCGTTTAGAGTATCGGAGGAGACCCGGCAGAAGGTGCTCAAGGCGGCCGAAGACATGCATTATGTTCGTAACCGGGCGGCCAGTGACCTTCGTATGGGCGTGAACAACACCATCGGCCTGATCGTGCCGGATATCAGCAACGATTTTTATTCAACCTTCGCCAAAGGCGTGGAGAGGGAATGCCGGGAACAGGGGTGGGGCGTCATGCTCAACAATTCCGACAACCAGCCGACCCGAGAGCGTGAATATATCGAATTGATGTACGGCAAAAACGTCGAGGGCATCATTCTGGCTAGCGCGGCCGGAGACGAGGCCCAGGAAATCGATAATATGAACGTGCTTTCGGAACGGGGTATACCGCATGTGATGCTTGATCTCTCCGGCGAAGACGGCAGGTCGGACGTGGTCACGGGAGATCACCATGCCGGCGGGCGCACTGCAACGGAATACCTGATCCGACTTGGACATAGGAACATCGCCTGCATCACGGGCCCCCAATACCTCGAAGGTTCGCGCAGTCGACTTGAAGGATACCGTCAGGCGTTGGAGTCTAATGGTCTGGCGTTTGATCCGGATCTGATTTTCGAGGGTGACTACACCTACGACACCGCAGTGGAGATATCCAGAATGATGGATTGGGGCAAATTCACCGCCGTGTTCGCCTTCAACGATCTCATGGCGCTCGCGGTGTGCAATGTGGCGTCCGAGATGGGGTATTCCGTTCCGGAGGATTACTCCGTGGTCGGATATGACGACGTGTTTTTTTCGGGGCTTATGAACCCGGGTTTGACCACCATGAGCCAGCCTCTACAGCAGATGGGGCGTGAGGCCGCGGAAATGCTGATTCGACGAGTGCGTGATCCGAAGTCCGAGCGCATGGTGAAGATTCACGTTCCGAAGCTTGTGGTGCGTTCCAGCACGGCTCCTTATCGTGTGCGCTGACTGTGGGTGAACCGTTCGGCGCCGATATATGCCGACGTATGCCGGTTATACCGGTTACGTCGGCATCGAACGGATCATGCCGCATCAATCGCGGCGGATCAGAAGGGAAGCGGCGAAGGCGGCGAGCAATATGACCGAGCTTGTGGCCATGCTTCCCGCGTATCCGGCCGCTGACTGCGTGCCGTACAGCACCAGATAGCTGATTCCCGACGCAAGGTTGAACGCGCCGGCGTTGAGTCCCGGCAACAGTCCCGGACTGGTTTTCGGTGACAGGTCAACGGCCAATGCGTTGATCATGATGTTGACGATGCCGACGTATCCAATGCCCAGTAGCGCCGAAAGCGCGACGATGCTTCCTTTCGATGGCGTGATGACGGCGAATATGCCGAATGCCGACACTGTGGCGGTTGTGGCGAGCCCGATTCGAAACACTGTGATGTAGCCGATCCTGCTGGCCAGTATTCCCGAAAGAATCGCCGTGGCCATGCCTGTGATCGCATAGGGTACCAGAGTGACGAGTGTGGATGAGGCCGCATCCATGCCCAGACCGTTGCCCTCGTCTTGCGCGAATGCGGGTATGATGCCGTTCATCAGAGCGAAAACACCCGACATCGCAATGGTTGTGGTGAGCAGGAACGTTGTCGTTGATCTGCGTGTGAGGAACGGAATCGGTGCCAAAGGATGCTCGCTGGCGTGTTCTATTTTCCAGAAAGCCGTGAATCCGACGATGGAGATGAGGCAAAGTGCGGCGGGTACGGCGAAATTGATGTTTTCGGATCGCAGCAGGGTCAAGGCCACGAGTAGTGTGCTGACCGCCACGCTCAGCGCTCCGATTCCTGGCCAATCCATGCGTGTCGGTTCGGGTAGCGAGCTTTTGCGCGTGGATAGCGATATCAGGATGATGCCTAGCATTCCGGTGGCCGCCATGGTCCAGAATACCGATTTGTATCCGGATGCGTTGGCCAGCCAACCTCCTGCCAATGCGTCGATTCCCGCAATGCCGCCGTTGGTGCAGGTGACGATGGCGAGCAGTCTTGCGTACTGACGATTGTCTTGCACTTGGTTGCGGAGCATGAGCAGACATAGCGAAATGATGGGGCCGGTTACGCCTTGCAGCGCCCTTCCGAGCATAAGCAGGGCCAGATTCGGGGCGGTCGCCGAAATGATACATCCCACTGTCGAGATGGCCAGCATGCCGATGGTGGTTTTCTTGCGTCCGATGGAATCTCCCAAAGACGGCAGGAACAGCGAGAATATCGCGGATGATGCGAAAAAGACGGTTTGCGTGGAACTGATCTGTTCGGCACTGACGTGGAGTTCCGTTGCCATGGACGGCAGTGCGGGGGAGAGCATCGAAGCGTTGAACTGGTAGGAGAAGATGGCGATGAGAAACGCGAGCATGGAAACGGCGAGTGGTGCGTTTCCGCGCTTCCGCAGAAGTGGCGACTTCGGGGTTTCCGTGGATGGGTCGGATATGCCCATGGGATGGTCCTTTCGGTTGTGCTGGGATTGTTGCTACGTACTTGTGATAATCGGTACGTAACCTGCTAAATCGATTTGGATACGCTGTAAATTTTCGTGTATCGCGTTTTTGTCGGCGTGTTGTGCGTTGATTCGCCTTTGTTTCGTTGAAAAGTCAGGGATCGTCTCCGCAACTATGCGCTCCTTTATTGCGACCATGTTTTGACAGTAGTGATAAATCGATTTATCATCATCTTACTCGTCGACGAAGATGTTGTAATCCACAACAACAAAGGAGTTTTTCAATGAGGAAAGAAAGCGGCAAATCCGTCGCGTTTCTGATGGTCGCGTTCTTGACCGCAACATTCGCGTTCCAGCTCAACGCGTCCATGCTCTCGCCGGCATTGGTAACCATGCAGACGGAGCTCAATACCACGGCCACCCAAATCGGCCTGTCCCAAACGGTTTTCTTCACGTCGTCGGCGCTGTTCTCGCTGTTTCTGCCCCGCCTGGCCGATTTGGTGGGCCGCAAGAAGGTGCTTATGGGCATGCTCATCTCCACCGTGGCCGGCTGCAGCGTCGCCGCGCTCGCTCCGAACGTTCCGATACTGCTGCTCGGACGACTGCTGCAGGGCACGGCCGGACCGATCGTGACATTGTGCATGATCATGTTGCATGTTCGTGTGACGGATGAAGCGAAGTATACGAAGCTGATGGCCATCATCACCTCCGTCAACGGCGGAATCGCTGGCGTCGACGCAATTGCTGGAGGCTGGATCGCCGGTACTTGGGGCTATCGTCCGATTTTCTGGACCATGGCCGTTATCGGTCTCGTTTCCGCGGTGCTTGTTGCCATCGTCGCCGACGACAGCAAGGCCGTCTCCGCGGGTGAAAACGACAAGATGGATTGGCCTGGAGCCATCTTCTTGGTGCTTGCCGTCGGCACTGCGTTGACGGCGGTGAATTCCATGCAGCGCATCTCCGAAGTGAACTGGCTGTTTGTCGGCGTGTTGCTTCTTGTGGCGGTCGTGGCCTTCGTGGTGTTCTGGAATGTTGAGAAGCGCAGCGCTCATCCGCTGTCTCCGGTCCACTACATCAAGCAGCGTCGTACATGGGGATTGCTGCTTACCGCATTCCTGACGCTGTCGGGCGTGTTCGCCATCATGAACGGCGTGGTGCCGGCCATCGCCCAGGACACCGAGTCCGGCGCAGGTATCGCGACCAGTGTGTCATCCTTCGTCACCCTGACCCCGTATGCGCTCGTGGGTTTGGCGTTCGGCCCGATCTGCGGCGTGCTGGCGACCAAGTTCGGATATCTGAAGGTATTGCGCTGCGGTCTGTTGGTCAGTGTGGGTGCGGCCGCGTTCGGCGTGTATGTGGCGCATTCTCCGAGCCTCGCAGGTCTGCTGGTCATGTCCATCGTTATGGGCCTGAGCTATG
>CAVEVJ010000141.1:0-5739 GCA_963619075.1 Acidaminococcaceae bacterium | reverse complement strand
CGCATACGTCGCCCGTCAATCCCAACCAGTCGTATTGTTGCGAATCCTGGTTTTCTTCCGCACTTTCAGGAACATTCTCAGTCATATTTTCAGTCATATTTTCAGCCATACGGAATTTCTCCTTTGAAATTTTCCTTCGGTTCCGCATCTTTGCCGGAACAACCAGCACCGATGGTAGACTTTGCCCCGAGGTCAAGGTCAAGGAGGACGGCATGAACGCTGACGACGAATTGCTGACGATTGGCGAAGTCGCCAAATTGGACGGCATCACCACCAAAGCGCTGCGTTATTACGACGCGCACGGCATTTTGAAGCCCGCAGCGGTCGATCCGATGACCGGATACCGGTATTACACGCCCGACCAGATGCTCGATGTGGATGTGATGCGCATCTGCATCGCTTCGGGCATTCCGTTGGAATCGTTGGAACAGTACCGTTCGGAAGATGGTTCATTGAATTGGCGACGCGTATTGGCGGCAGCGCAATCACAGGTCGATGAACGTATGAGGCAGCTGAAGCGATTGCAGACCACGATCAACGATTATTCCGGCGAACTGGTCCGCAAAGCCCACTCCCCCGCCGACGGCGTGGTACGTTCCGATCTGCTTCCGACATGGCTGGCTTCGACCGATTGGCCGTTCGACGCCCCGTGCAATATGAAGCAATACCTGCGCACGATGACGAATCTACGTAAGGCCGTTCGGGAGGCATCGGCGCCGCATCTTTTACGCCGGGGCATACTTATGGATCTGGAACGACGACAGGCGTTCGCCTTCCATCAGTTCGCACCCTCGCAGCATATGTTAGACGTATTCCATTCCGGCGATCGTTCTCGATTGATATGCGATTACGATTTTCCCGACGCTACGATCGTCATCAATCCGCCCGGAGGCCCCGCCGAAAGCCAAGTGATCGAACGTGGTTCCCTCGTGGAATGCTTCGACGACGGCGTTGCGATGGCATTGGAGCTCAATGCAGAGGACTGGCCGCACGTCACCATGACGGAGATCTGGGGCAGCCGCACGCCCGACGGATCGGTCCGCATCCGCTTCACCCGCCATCGCTGCACGCCGCTTTACGCCATAAAATCGTAATTATCGACGCCGGCTTCCATCCACTCGTGCACAGGTCTTGCCGGTATCGAACCGTAGTAATTCCAGAATTTCCAACTTCCACCCGCCCGCGTACAAGTCTTGCGCAAACTTCATAAAAGGGCTCGCCCCATCAACCAAGACACGCACCGAAACCAAGACACGCACCGACAAATGTCTCTTTCCCTTCGACGCAATATCGCTATCAATTGGAGAAAAATTCATCTTCTTCAATTGACAGAAATGAGAGTCCACTCATGAAGCAATATCAGCGGGTCTGCCAACATATCGGCGTGTTATCCCTTTCCATGCTGCTCACGTCGTATCTGACGGTTTCCGGCACCCTGCCCTACCTGATTGAGGAATTTCCGGACAGATCACGCGCATCCGTGGAGATGCTGATTTCCGTTCCGTCCATTCCGGCGTTGATCATGCTCATCATCACGCCGTTCATCACTCGGAAACTTTCCGAACGCCAACTCATCACCATCACGACAACGGCTGTAGGCATTGGCGGAATTCTGCCGATGTTCGTCAGCCAGTTCGAGACAATCTTTGCGGCGCGAATCCTTCTCGGCGCCGGTATCGGACTTATGGACGCACGTAGCGTCAGCATGGTCGGCGAGCGCTATGCGGGACGTTTGGGAGTGACCATGCAAGGCATACGTGTTTCGATGGAAACGCTGGGGCAGACGTTGTTGACGTTCGCGGCTGGCCAGCTTCTGGTTTTTGGATGGCATGCCTCTTTTGCCGTTTATCTTATAGCGTTCGTCATTCTGGCTTGGTTCCTTGCATTCGTGAAGCCTTTGGACGTGGTGGGCGTTCAAGGTCTGGAGACCGGGGAACATGTTGCATCCGCGCAACTTGTGCAACAAACGGGCGCTTCTTGCGCAATGGATGGTCGTGGTTGGATTCATGCCATCGGCGCAGCATTGTTGGCGGTTACGTTCTTCTCAGCCAACGCATTAAATTCTCTACGCATTCCCACATTGGTCGTCGATTCCGGTTTCGGTTCGTCCATTGCCGGCAGCACCGCGTTGAGTTGTTGCGTGTTCGCTGGTTTTCTGGGAGGAATCTCATTCGGTGTTCTTTCTCGACTGCTGAAACGTTGGCATATGGCGGTCTCCGCAGCTATGATTGCGATCGGCATGACGATCGTCGCTTTTGCAGGCAATATTCTTCTGGTCGTCGTCGGGTCGATGCTGGTCGGTTTTTTCACGTCGAACGGTTTCGTGCTTGTTCTCAATGGTCTTTCATTACGATTCCGTGATCGTGCTTTGACGCTCGCCAATACCGTTGCGTTGACCGGCTGTTGCGCGGGTGTGGCCGCAACCCCTTACATCCTTCAGATGGTTGGAATGGTCTCGCAGGCCCTTTCCGCGCCTTTTCTGGCGTACACGATAGCCTTCTCTTTGCTTGCGGCAGGCAGCATCATCGTTGTGTCGCTGAAAAAATAACGGTTTTCTAGCCTCGGGCCAAGGTATGCGGCCCGAGGCTAGAGCGTGTAACGGTCGCGGCCATGGAGTGCCAGAGCTTCTCGGTCAAGGATGGTATATCCGTCGTCCTTCTGTGCGATGACGTCTGCCTCACGCAACGCCTTGATGCCTCGTAGCAGGTGCCGGTATGTGGCTCCGAGCATGCCCGGCAGCAATTGCAGATCAAGCTCAAAATATCCGTCTTTTTCAACGGATAGTATGTAGCTCGCGATTTTTTCTTCCAGTTTCAGCGCGACGTTTGTCGTGGTATTGATATCCGCCGCATCGAGGTGTTGGGCAAGATTGAATGCTATCGCGTTGGCGAAGTCGATATCATCCGACATGGCCTGCCGGCAATAGTCCATCGGTATTTCGACAACCGTGCCATCAGTCATCAGTTCCGTGTAGGCAACCGTCGGCTTGTGCAACACCAATTCAACTTCACCGATCATCGATGGGCCATGGCCGAAACCAAGTACCACCATTTTGCCGCTACCGGAAAAACGGAAGAACCGCACATCCCCTTCCAATAGGAAATACAAGCTATCCAAATCAAAATTCTGACGGCTCAGTATATCGCCGACCTGCACCTCACGCAGCGTCATATGCGCGTAATGACGCTCATCAAAGAAATCCTGCAGTCCGAAACGCTCCATCGCGAATCTCAGTTCGTCGTGCTCGCCCATACCCATACTTGTACCTTCTGTTTTCCACGAAACGGTGTGACAAATGTCGCAACCGCATCGTTTCGCGACTGGTTACATTGCCATACCAGAACGCACACGACACCGTGGACGCTCACATTCCATTAGCAAGCATAACAAAGTGGTTTGCATCGAAAGGAACCGACTCATGAACCTCATTCTCGACCTTGACACAGGTATCGACGACGCGCTGGCCATCTCATACGCAGCAAGCCAGGATGATGCCAATCTGCTGGGCATCACCACCGCATTCGGCAACGTGCGTGTGGAGACGGCAACCCGCAATTCGCTGGCCATGCTCGAATTGCTTGGTCTGACGGATGTTCCGGTGGCGCAGGGCGCCGATCGCCCGTGGGGCGCCGAAGAAAAATACGTACCAAGCGAAACATTGCTGCAGGTCCATGGGCGCAATGGCATCGGCGATGTCGTCCTTCCGGAGCCGCAGCGCATGCCGGAGACCACCAATGCGGTCGATTTCCTGATTGCCAAGGCACGCGAATACGGCAAGGACCTGACCCTCGTGACCGCCGGCCCGATGACCAACCTGGCCGATGCGTTCAAAAAGGATCCGGAAGCCATCTCTTCCATTGGCAAAATCGTGAGCATGGCCGGAGCGGTGACAGTCCCGGGCAATGTGACCCGTTACGCGGAAGCCAACATCATCAACGATGCCGCAGCCGCGAAATACATGTTCGAATCCGGTCTCGATATCACGGTCGTCGGTCTTGACGTCACCCTGCGCACGTTGCTTTCCGGAGACGATATCAACGCCTGGAAGCAGCCGAATTCGGCGATCGGCGACGCTCTGTCTCAAATGTCCGATTATTACTACGCCAATGAGACCGATCCTGATGGCAACAGCGTCGGCGGAGCATTGCATGACCCGCTCGCCGTGGATATCGCACTGCATCCGGAAACCATCACCTATCAGGTACCGATGAACCTCACCGTGGAGGTCGGAAGCGAAAGCAATGGCCGCACCATCGGCAATCTGAATCGACTGACCGATGAAACGACCACGGCGATCGTATGCACCAACGTGGAGGCGGCCGACTTTTCCCGTCGTTTCGCGGCCGCGATTCTCAAACTCGCCAATCGCAACCAAGCGCAGTAAACCATAGCCCGTCCAGGGTGGCCAGCGCCATTCGCTCGCCACCTTGGAACATTCCACACAAAGAAGCGTGAGAAAAGAGAAAACATGTATCTTGCAATCAATTTACTGGGACTGGTTGTGTTCCTTGCCATCGGCTGGGTCTTTTCCGCTGATCGCAAGAACATCGATTACAAATCCGTGGGCTGCATGCTGGTCCTCAATCTGGCCATCACCTGGCTGCTGACCAGTTTTGAGGCTGGACGAACCGCCGTGAAAGCCGCCGCCGATGGATTCGCGGCTGTGGTGAAGCTCTCCTACAAGGGCATCAACTTTGCTCTGGAGAACTGGGTCGGACCTGAGGGCATCGATCCGACACCGGCCAACTTCGTGGTATCCGCGCTGTTGCCGATTCTTCTGATTCTTCCCTTGTTCGACATTCTGACCTACATCGGCTTCCTGCCATGGCTCATCAAATGGGTCGGACGCGGCCTGAGCTTCGTGACCCGCCGACCGAAGTTCGAAACATTCTATGCATTGGAAATGATGTTCCTCGGCAACGCCGACGCCATCGCGGCATCCCGCGTGCAGCTGCAGCGCATGAAGGCCAGCCGTAATGTGGTGATCAGCATGATGTCCATGAGCTGCGTTTCCGCAGCCATCATCGGATCTTACGTACAGATGATGCCCGGCGAATTCGTGATCACCGCCATCCCCCTGAACTGCATCAACGCTCTGACCGTCAGCCATATGTTGTTCCCGGTCGTGATCTCCAAGGAGGAAGATGTCATCTATTCGCTGTACGACGAAATCGACACTTCCGCTTTTACCGCCGAGGAACTCGCCGCGCATGAGGCTGCGGTAGCGCAGTATCAGGCCCTTCCCCGCTGGCGTCAGCTGTTCAAGCACGATTCGAGCAAGCCCGCCAAGGAACCGTTCTTCTCCTTCCTGGGCGATTCGATCATGAACGGCGGCAAGGTGATTCTGATCGTTACCGCGAACGTGATCACCTTCGTGGCGTTGGCTGGTATGATCGACTCCGGCTTGGCGTTGATTTGGGATAAGCTTTCCCTCGAATCGATTCTCGGCGTGATCATGTACATCCCGTCACTGCTGCTCGGTCTTGATCCGACCAACGCGTGGGATCTGTCTCAGCTCATGGGTCTGAAACTTGTGACCAACGAGTTCGTGGATGGGACAGGTCGGAGATATTTCCGCGGCCCCCGCCCACTTCCGCGCGGTGGTAACGGTATTCCTCACCTCGTTCGCGAACTTCTCGACCCTCGGCCAGATCATCGGCACGTTCAAGAGCACCGTCGACGAGGAATCGAACGACGCGATTTCCAAGCAGGTGGGACGCGCACTGCTCTCCGGCATCC
>CAVEVJ010000140.1:0-22155 GCA_963619075.1 Acidaminococcaceae bacterium | reverse complement strand
GATGTACGCATCATGATTCATGCCATATGTGGAGATCCAGATGATGACGTCGTTCATGAGCAGGCCGATTACGGCTCCGATCACGAAGATCAGGATTTCCATCCATCGGGCCATGTCGTCACGGTGTTTGAACACCAGTTTCATGCTGGCGAGATAGTTGAAAATCAGGGAGACGATGAAGGAGATGGTGGCGGCGAGCACGTTGTGCATGTGGCATACGCCGACAAGGATGTTCAGAAGGCCCCAGTCGATGAAGAAGGCAATCACGCCCACAAGGCCAAATTTCATAAGCTGTTCGATCAGTTTTCTCACACGTGCCATTTAACACGCGCATGAAGACGGTTCCCGGTTTTCGTTCGGGGGCAAAGCCGAGATACCGCCAAACTTGGGTCAGTCCCTTGAGCCAGGTCTTTAGACCCAGTCCCTAAACCCAAGTCCTAAAACCATTCGTTAAAAGAACGACACATCTGAAACGATACCCACTTTAACCAGCGTGAATCTGATGGCCACCAGCACGAAGAACGCTGCGACTGCGGGAATATTGCGCATGATCAATGCGATGTATTCGCGGAAGAATGCAGCCGGATAGTAGAAGGCCGCGGTGCGCCCGCCTGCGCAGACCGCGTTGATGCCAAGTCGTTTGGCGAACATCGCGGCTCGCAGGCAATGGTAGGAGCTCGTGGCGATCGTGCAGTGCGATGCGCCTCCACGGGCTTCCATAATCGCCCGCGAGAACAGTAGATTCTCTTCGGTGGAGGTGGATTTGTCTTCCAGAAGGATGCTGCTTTCCGGTACACCCTGAGAAAGCAGATAGTCGGCCATCGCACGGCTTTCGGAAATCACTTCATCGGCGCCTTGCCCTCCGGAAGTGATGATTTTCGCCTGACGGCCGCCTCGCTCCCATGCTTTGATCGCCGCGTCCAGCCGTCCGCGCAAAAGGGGAGTGACTGTCCCGTCGTCGAATATGCTGCAGCCGAGTACGATGATGTATTCGGTTTCCGGCGCTTTCTTCGTTTTGTAGCAGATGTCGTTCGAAAGCCATACGCCAATGAGCGCTATGGGAATGTATCCCACCATCAGTCCTATGAAAACCATGATGTCGACGTAGAGTTCCGAACCCGACGTGCCATTTCCCGGTCCCCAAATGAACCAGTATCCGGAGAACAGCAGCATAACGCCCCATGCGAAGGGGAGCAGGTGGGTGAGCGATACGCCTTCCTTCCGTACGCTGACAACCCCGTTTGCCAATAACGCCACGCCCAGTATGAGGTAGACGACCGGTAGTGTGTATACGAATGCATATCCCGCCACGAGCCGCCATGTGAACGTTTCAACATCGATCGGCTTGTTGGCTATCAGGTAGTAGAAACCGCTGAGGAGAAGGATTGCCGCCGCTTCCAGGATGAATCCGTTTGAAATATGATTTGGATATTTTCTGGCCAGAACAACGGTGACGATGCAGAGTATGACGCCAAGGGTGCAAAGAATAAGGCCTAGCGTTGTCATAGAAGTCCCTCCCGGAGTGTGGTGAGCTCATTGTATAGCGGTATGGGGATGGCGGGATCGATGTGGTGATGGCTTAGGGGAGCGGATGCGGGTGTCCGTGAGGAAAGTTGCGGATGGCGTGCATGGTTGGCGCAAATATGTTCGTTCAATGAACGTTTTGTGCATAATGGTTTCAAAACGGTGGGGAAGTTGCGTATATCGCCGATTCCAACTATGCCGGGCTACCGTGTTGCGTTAGTCTCAGAAAAATGAGTGGGCACGAAGAGGGAGGCGCGACAATGGCTGATGAGAATCGATTGGCCGAGCAGTGCCGTCAAGAATCGGACACTCGAGATTCCATGGCCGCTTTGGCACGTAGGCGTGCGGATACTATGAAGACCGTGGATTTGCGGCAGGAGAGGGTCTCCGCTTTTGAAGACACCGCCACCACTCAGGTGCTGCCGCCGAGTTTCATTCCGTCTGCGCGTCCTGTGACGGGTGCCGTCCAGCAGACTTCGGTAGGTTCTTCTGCACGATCTGCGGTTGCGTCGTCGTCCGCGGCTGGCAAGAAGCAGCCTTCCGTTGGTATAACGCCGAGGATTGCGTCCAGCGCTCCGCATTATGCGGACTGAGTTTTGCCGATTGTTTTCGTTGATTGTCTGTTGCCGCTATTGCACTACCTGGATTATTCCATCCGGTCGCTGCAAAAATAGAGATATTGTTATTCGACTACTTCCGCAGTACCATCCGCACTGCCTTCCACGGCACCTTCTTCTGTACCGTCGGTCGCTCCATCCACAGAACCGTCTTCAGCGACTTCGCCGTTGCCGTCATCCGTACTGACCGGCTGAAGCGCCTCTTCGAACCTCGTAGCCTGCTCATCGTATACAGCTGCGGCCTCATTGGCCTTGCTCACGGTGGATTCCACGTCGGTGGTGCAGCTCAGCGTTTCCGGAGCGGCCACTTCTTCCTGGTACAGTTCGGAAAGCCTGTCGAGATCGTAGGTCGTATCGAAACTACTGAAGACTTTGGCTATTTTGGCCTTGTCCTGGAACGCCTTCGAATACGAGGTGTTCATGGCGGACACCGCCTCACGGCAGTTGTTCAGGGCCGCCAGCTCACGCACCTTTTGCGAACCACGGAATCCCATGAGACCGAACGTGATTCCACACACCACCGCAATCGCCAGAACCACGGCGACAATACGACGAGTAAAAAGCTTCACCTGCGCATTGACCTGATTCTCACCATCCTGAGCACCTTGGATGATGGCGGCGCTAAACGGATCGGAAGGATCTGCGACGAAGTCATTCCGACCGCTGGAGAATGTGCGGGGCGAATCCGAATTGCTCCTCGATTTCCTTCCATGACGTGCCATTGACCCTCCAACAGTTGCGCCTTACATTCCGGTGTTCATCGGCGTACACCGAAAACATACAAGGCGTATATTACCGTCTCTACCTGCGCTTTACGTTTCCACCAGTGTCGTTCGTTGCCCCTGTTCCATGATTTCGTTTGCGAGATAACGGTGTTGACTGCCTGCAACACTCTCCGTAAAACATGTTTTCCTGATTAAATTGATGAGGACGCCGACGTTGAAAAAGGATTTTTATCATGGGCTTGCTGAAAAGATTTGCCGTCACGATGGCAACTTGCGCATTGACGTGTGCGGGAGTGCCGGCATACGCACTGCAGGACGTCGTGGTCGAGGATTCCGCAACACGCAACTCCTCCGTGACCACGGTTGACGAACAGACCGTGGAAGACGATCAGGAAAGCATGCCGAACAATCCGGACGCAAAACTGCCAGGCATGGTGAACGAGGGAATCCCCGACGACGCCACCGTCGTTTCGGAAAACCTGGCCGTAACCAGCGAAGGAGAGATCAAAAACATCGAAACCGGAGAAACGGTGACCGACGAAAGCCTGGTCGGCACGCAAACCCAACAACCGGACCCGCTGGCAAAAACAGACGGAGAATCATTCATACCCGTAGACGTTGCGGAAGTAAAAGAAGCCGTGGAGCAGGCCGACAGCACGCAGAACTCAAATAACACGCAAGCCTCCGAATCCGCCGCAACCACCTCCGGCACGGTAAGCCTCGCCAGCTTCGACGGCAACGACTACGGTGCGCACTGGGGCACCTACAACAACACGAAAGCATTCTTCGACTACCAGAACAATCTATTCGTACAACAAGCCAAAGGCGTGATCGACGTATCCGTATGGCAAGGAGACATCGACTGGAACAAAGCGAAAGCTGACGGCGTGGAAGGCGCGATCATCCGCCTGGGCTTCGGCTCCGGCAACAACGTCGACGGCAAAGCGCAACGCAACATCTCCGAATGCAAAAGACTTGGCATCCCCTTCGGCATCTACTGGTACTCGTATTCGTATGACTCCGCCGGCGCTCGCGAAGAAGGCGAGGACGTTGTTGCCAAGTTGCAGCAGCTTGGCGTGAACCCGAGCGACCTTTCATATCCGATCTATTACGATTTGGAACAGTGGACCTGGACCGGCCACACGCCTCCCACCGATCCGAACGTGTATAACGATATTGTCAACACGTGGTACGGCGTGCTGCAGTCCAGCGGATACAAGAATCTGGGCGTCTACTCGTACACCAGCTATTTGCAGGGGCCGCTGAACCATTCGAACATCTACTCCAAGACCACGTGGGTGGCCCAGTACGGTGCCACCATGGGCTTCAATTCCTTCCCGACCAACAGCCGCGGATGGCAGTACACCAGCTCCGGCCAAATCGACGGCATCGACGGCAATGTGGACATGAACGCCTTCGGCAACAAGGATTATGTGAATGGCGGGTCGACTGGCACCTGCTTTTATGTGGCCAATACGTTACGTGGCGGAACTGCCGATTATTCATTCTGGTATGGCCGTGCAGGCGATGAAGTGTATGTCGGCGACTGGGATGGTGATGGTACGGATACGCTGGCGGTTCGTAGGGGGAACGCCTTCTATATTCGTAATTCACTGAGTGGCGGCGAAGCGGATGTGGTGCTTTATTACGGACGTGAGGACGATGAGGTCCTAGTTGGTGATTGGGATGGCGATGGCACGGATACATTGGCTGTTCGCCGTGGAAACGAGTATCACATAAAGAATTCCATTTCCAGTGGCGTTGCTGATGTCGTGGTGTACTATGGTCGTTCTGGTGACGCGGTTTTGACTGGTGACTGGGATGGCGATGGGAAGGATACATTGGCTGTTCGCCGAGGAAATATATGTTATGTAAAAAATTCGATTTCCACCGGTGTCGCGGACGTCTCTTTCTCCTACGGAAAGGAAGGGGATTCTATCTACGCAGGAGATTGGGATGCGGATAATAAAGATACCTTCATGGTTCGAAGGTGATATATGCCTCAAGGATATGTGATGGATGATAATAAAAAGGCACAAATAGTGTTTAAAAAAGTGTCAGCCGATCGTATTGTGTTAGTTATTCTAGCTATATTTTGTGGAATAATGGCTGCGCTGGTAGATAGTATTCGCATCAATCAGAGCTTAATATTTAATGTGCGTTGTGTATGGTTTACGATAGTTGTTTCTTTTTTATTTATAGTTCTGGTATTGCTGGGTGAGCGATTTATTGTTTGGCTTGGCAGGGATTCGGAGTCAAAAGGATTAGTTTTAACTAAACTTCATCAAGTCTTCTCTTTTGAATGGAATTGTCGGCAGTTTTTACTGGCAGCGATATTTATTTTGTTGTGCTGGATTCCTTATATATTGCTGTCATATCCTGGTATTCTTTGGTATGATACGGGGCAACAGCTCATGCAATGGTTCCATCAAGAGAATACGTTTACAGATGGTAGTAATTGGTCTGACCATCATCCGGTTTTTGATACTTTATTTTTTGGAGTATTTGCTGAATTTGGAAAACTGATCGGCTCTGTTGATTTTGGACTGTTTATCTGCTCTGTTGTGCTAGCTATTTTAGCTGTTTCATCGTTTTCAACTGTGATTTTGTATTGCAGACGTTTGGGAGCAGGTTGGCGTAGCTGTTTCGTTGGGATGCTCATTTTTGCGTTCTTCCCAGTCATTCCAATCTTCTCAATTAGTTTGGTTAAAGACTCTATCTTTATGCCTTTTTTTGTTTGGTTTACGGTTTTATGCATTGAGATAGCAAGGAGTAGAGGTGAAAGTCTGAAATGTCATGCGGTTTTGGTGGCTTTTATTTTAACTGCACTTATGGCGGGATTGACAAAAAAAACAGGCTTTTATGTTGTTGTACTTTGTTGTCTATTTTTATTGTTTGCTGTATTTAATAAATATCGTATACAAATAGGCGCAGTTTTGATAGTTGTATGTGCTGTCATGACATTTTTTATGCCGAAGATCTTGTTCCCTACTTTTGGGATTAAAGAAGGTGGAAAACAGGAAATATTGTCAATTCCTTTTCAGCAGTCAGCGCTAGAGGTAAAACGGCATAAAGCTGATATGGATACGAAGGATTTGGAAACGATTACTGCCATTCTTGGCGATGACGTTGCGGATCGATATCAATGGTGGGCCGCGGATAACGTAAAAGGGTATACTTGGGATTCTGCTAAGGATAAATATCTAGGCGATTATGTCCGCACGTGGGTACATGGATTGATGGAGCATCCCGTAACGTATATCGAGGCGTATATCGCTTTGCAGGAGGGATGGTTAGGCGTGCCTTCGTATGGTGAAAACGGTGGTAACGATCCATTGAATTTACTGCTACCTGTTTTCATGACGGGAAGTGATCATACACTTGTCGCACATGCCGAAGAGATGGGGATGAATGCACATGGCCACGATTATCAGGTAAAGCAAGTCGAGGATGCCATAAACAAGGTGGAACAGATTCCTTTTCTGAATTTAGTATTCTCCAAAGCTATCTGGTCCACATGGATGTTTCTCTTCATTGCATATGAGTGGATTAGATCTCGTAGGAAAGACTTTGTGTGTTTGGCGCCTTATGCAGTATCGTTCCTATTCTTGTGGATTTCTCCGGCAACGGTAACCGTTGAAGGACTGCGCTATGTTATGCCACTGATTATTCTGACTCCTCTGATGTGGGGATTGCTGGTATCGAGAAGGAATCGTTCACTTTAAACTGTGGACATGAATGATTCGGTGCGGAACTGAGGAATAGAAATATAGGGTTTGAGAACCGTGGACTTGTGGTTCTCAAACCCTATATTTATTGGAAATGCAGACTAGTGCCGCATCATGGCGAATCTATTGGCATCGATGATGAACGCCTTGCGGTCGGTGGAATTGTCGTCATAGACGTAAATATCCGCGTTAGGTAGTGCGCTTTTGAAATCGCGTACTACCTTTTGTCGATGGTGACTTCTTCGCTGTAACAAGGCAAGAGTACGGCGATGGAAGCATTCGAATTATCAGGCACATGCCCAACTATATCCGTTACGCTGGCCGAGATCTATGCTTTTTGGTTTGATGCAGGAGGGCATGGACCATGTCCTGTGGCGATTTTCATTCGCAAAAGCGATTTGAAACCAGAAGATGGAACCATGCCCGAACTCTATAAGATCAGACTGATGCGATTATGCTGGAGCGTAATCCTTGTATCAGTGCCTACCGCGAATCATACGTGCGATGGCTTTCATGGCATCGCGTCGGCGTGAACCAATTGGCATGAGCGGATCGACGATTCTGCGGATCGGATTATCTTCTCCAACCGCGCGTTCATGCTGAGGGACTTTCATCTCCACCCTTTTTGGAGCGGTGGCTTTGACAACGCGTTTGAGCAGACGTTCGTAGAACGGCGTTTCGCGTGCATATCTCCAGTAGATGGATGCAAAGTCACAGTCCGGGTCGGTCCAAGGCTTCTGGAATCCAGCATAATGGATGATTTGTGGATTGTTACGCGACTTCATATACGCGTCATAAACATCGTTTGGCGCTTGTGTAAACAGATTTCCTACGCGTCCGCCGCAATCATGCACAACGTTCCACTCCCACGGCAAATACAGGACGTTGTCTTCACAGTGGGCGTTCAGTACGTCTTGATCGTTGTATATGAATGTCGGGTTCGAAGCATAGGTGAGCCACTGCTTGATGCTGTAGCGTTCTCGCATTGCCTTGGTGTTGAGGATTAGCACTCCGGCTTGGAAGTATGCATATGGATCTTTCATTTTCAGTACGGTCTTCGCATAGTTCATGCGTTTCCCGTGCTTGACGTTGAGGTTGCCAAGGAAGTCGATATCCCGAATCGCTCCAAGCATCCTACCTTGCAGGTCGATGTTGTACAGCTTTGAAATATCACCTGGAATGATGATGTCGGAATCAAGATACAACACCTTGTCGTAGAACGGAAGCACTTCTTGAATCAGGAAGCGGTAGTACGTTTCAACGCTGATGTGCGCATTGTTGGTAGACAGGTCATATCCGGCGATTTGGCGGTCCACATTGGTGAAACGCAGATTCATGTTAGGGAATTGCTTGAAGAAGGTGCGAAGTCGTTCCTGCTTATCCCACGCGATGTTGCGCTGAAGAACGGTTACGTCGTAGAAGTATGACGAGTCTGCGTTCTTCATAGCGGAGTAGATTGTGGTGGCCAGTTGCGGTACATAGTTGTCATCGGCCGCAAACACGACTGGAATGATTGTCTTATCGTGAATGTCGAGGGGCTTAAGCGTTTCCGCCGGCTCGGGGTTGGTGAAGTGCACGCACTGCAATTCCTTGAATTTCCAAGTTGTACCTATGCGCTTATGATGCATGAGGTAGATATTGAGCAGGCGTTCCGACAGGTGCCCAGGCGTGCGCAGCGCTTCTTTGCTGTATGTGCTGTAATCAGTGTTTTTATCGAACTCTTCGAGAATGGAGAACATCCATTCGCAATAATCGAAGAATATCTCCTTCTTCATAATGAACATGTTGCAGAAACATGCCTTGTTGCCATTCAAGAAGTCTTGGGCGTCCTGCTTGTATTCAGGGTACAGGCTGCACAGAATCTGGTAGCAACGCTTCAAATCATCGTCGTGCAGTAGCGGAGCGGCTTCCCACAGCGCACGCGGAGTGCCGTGCTTGTCGATAATCTCCTCAAGATTTCCAAATGGGGTAGTGATAACATCGTACTGCTTCACAACCTTGGAAATATTCGCATCATTTAGACCGTATTTCTTCGCGTTGGCTGGATTTATATAGTCATCCATGATTTCGCCGTAGGGATTCTCTTCATGCGTTGTCTCAGAGAAATCGAAATAACGACGATAATGGCAGAAGCCGTAGTAATCTGCATTAATGTTTTTCCATGCCCAGTATTGCGTGGTCAGCTCGCAATAACGTGGATTCCGCTCGGAGATGTTTTCTCCCTCATCATCATGGAAGGTCCAAGAGAAACGTTCGTTTTTTGGCCCTACCTGCACAGGTTGCAGAATGGCGCTGTCGAATAGGTCGACATTTTTATGTGTCGTGACGAAAATACGGATATCTTGTTTTTCGTACTTCTCTCGAATCTCTTTTTTATCGATATCGGACATTAGTTCCTCCGCTCGATTTCGCATTGCCTGGTAACGGTTCATTTCAACGGTGTCCCCTTCTGACACATCAATTGAGACGGCGAGATTGCGCCACATCTCTAAATCTTGTTTGTTCTTACTGCTGCCCGTGGTCAATACTTCCCAAGCGCTATCACGAACAAAACGCCACATTTCACGTGCTGCACTGGCGGTTCCTAACGTGTCGATCATTGCTTGGAGGGCCTGCTGCCTGTCTTTCTCCTCAACTCGTACAGCGAGATCATTGGCTAACAGTTCAGTGGCTTTTCTCTTATACCCGTCAACGCAGGCCTGCAGATCTAATTCGGGATGCTGATCGGCGTAGTCTTGAGCTGCCATGAAACAACGCTTGAACTGACCGCAGAAATCTGCGTATTTTTGAGCGGAAATCAGGCTTGTTCCGGTCACGCCGCGACCATAATGATAACGATATCCACGATAGTCTTTGCAGGAGTGATATGTGTCTGCCAAAGATGAAATGACCAAGCATTCATAGCCATCCTCAGCACGTTCCAGACGATTGTCACTCATTGCCTCAAAAGCTTTTTTCAGCAAAGGTGTCCGATACAGACGTTGGGTGGCACGCCAATCGACTTTTTGCCCACGTGCCTCTTCATATATATTGCGTACGATATCGCCGTGTTCGCAATCTGAAGTGGGAGCGTTGTTGAACGACGAAAACGCGCGGCACTCATTGTCGAGAATGCCGTTTTCACCGATGACATCTATACCAAAGTGCAGGATGTCGGACGGATGCTGATCTATTGCTTCAGCGAACTGGGCGCAAGTTTCCGGTGCGAGATCGTCATCTCCGTCGAGGAAGAACGCGTATTCGCCGCTTGCTTTCTCGACACCCGTTTTGCGGGTGAGGTGGAGTCCTTGATTCAGTTTGTGCGTGACTGGAACGAATCGTGGATCCCGTGCCGCGGTTCGTTTGATGATTTGTGAGGTGGCGTCTGTACTGGCGTCATCAACGACAACTGCCTCGAAATCCGCGAATGTCTGTTTGGCTACGCTGTCAAGACACTGCTGCAGGTAATCGCCAACATTGTATGCAGCGATAATGATGGAGATTTTCGGCATCATATCCCTCTCGGTGGTTCTAAATCTATTAAAGTCTAGCGAACAGGCTTGTCCTGATGTCTGGGGAAAAGTCTTTTGAACATAACCTTCAAGTGGTTGGAGTTTATGTTGCGCGATTTTTGAGGTGTTTGGGTCGGCAATAAACCGGAATCCTTCAAATGCCCATACGCGATGTTTCTTAATTCCAAGTAATGCCTGTTATCGCAACCAGCGGGCAAGCCGTTTTGTTGCTCAATGTGCTGTGCTAGATGCAAATATTGTTCGGCCTGTTCCTTTTCTTTTAGGCTGGTCGTGGAAGATCTATCTTGAGAGACAAGATAGGCGTAGGCATGATCCCTGACGTATCTGTACAGTTCACCGCATACTGTATCCGGAGCCCAGTTGACAAGAACGCGTTGCAGAGCATTGCTTTTGGCGTTGTCGGGAAGATTGTCTTTCCATTCGTTCATGGTGTGCTCAATGAGACGATTCTGCACGTCCATGAGCCGCTCATCCCAATCGGAGCGGTTGATGTTGCTGCGGTTATGTTCGACAAAGTCACGCAGCATGGATAGAGCTTGGGCGTCTCGTTGCGACACGGTGTCTAATGCGTCCGTCGTGAGTTGTTGCCCCAGCGTATCCCCTCGACCCAAATGATAGATATACCAAGGTGAGTCTGGAATGCCAATGTAGGTCGAGGCCGTAGCGTCCAGAATGAAGCTCATATACAAGTCGTCGGAGAGAACCAGTCGTCGATCGGCCGCCATTGCATATGCGGAACGGGCAAAATCGCCTGCGTACATCTTATGATGCACATGCCAATCGAATCCGTTATCCGGGGAGAATTGAGTGGCCAGAATGTCTTCGTTCGTCAATTGGCGCGGCTTTGGGGTAAGGAAAGACGTCATACCTGAGGCCGCCTGTTGTGCGGAGCTGTTCGCAGCTTGCACTTGCACTCCGAAATGATAGATATCTGCCTGGTGTTTCTCGGCGAAACTATTAAGTGATGTGAGCGCGTTTGCCGACAATTCGTCGTCCTGGTCCATCAGCATGACGAATTTTCCTTTTGAAGCAAGGATGCCGGTCTTGCGAGAAGCCAGCGTGCCGGAATTCTTATCGTGCCGAATGAATTTGATGCGAGAATCCTCTGCCGCGAGTCGAGACGCGACGATAGGAGTATCGTCTGTGCTGGCATCGTCGACGATGATGACTTCTAAATCGGTGAATTCCTGACGGGTGACGCTATGCACGCATTCAGGCAGATAACGGCTGTTGTTGTAGGCGGGGATGATGATGGAAATCTGCGGCATACAATCTCTTTGCTATGGCGACATTCATTTCGGACTAACTTTAGTCTAGTACTTAATTGGTCCTATTGAGGATGACGCTATTGCGTAACTCTCGGAGAAAATTAGACGTGAAAAAGCATTGTAAAATCTGAAGATGTGGCTGAAGAGACGTTTATTCCCAAGAACATCATCGTGACCGGTGGCTGTGGCTTCATCGGTTCGAATTTCGTGCATTATGTGGTCAATAATCATCCGGATGTGCATGTCACCGTGTTGGACAAGCTGACGTATGCGGGCAATCCGGAGAACATCGCCGGACTTCCTGAGGATCGTGTCGAACTGGTAGTGGGGGATATCTGCGACGCGGATCTGCTGGATCGTATCGTGCCGGGGCATGACGCTATCGTGCATTACGCGGCTGAGTCGCATAACGACAACTCCATCGCTGATCCGGAACCGTTCCTGCATACGAACGTGGAAGGTACGTTCCGTCTGCTCGAGGCGGTGCGTAAGTATGGCATTCGCTATCATCATGTGAGCACCGATGAGGTGTATGGCGATCTGGCGCTGGATGATCCGGCCAAGTTCACCGAATCCACTCCGTACCATCCGAGTTCGCCGTATTCGAGCACGAAGGCCGCGTCCGATCTGCTGGTGCGTGCATGGACGCGTACGTACGGCCTGCGTACGACGATTTCGAACTGCTCGAACAACTATGGTCCGTACCAGCATGTCGAGAAGTTCATCCCGCGTCAGATCACGAACATTCTGGAAGGTATCCGCCCGAAGCTGTACGGCAAGGGTGAGAACGTGCGTGACTGGATTCACACCGAGGACCATTCCTCGGGTGTGTGGACGATTCTGACCAAGGGCCGTATGGGGGAGACGTACCTGATCGGCGCGAACGGTGAGAAGAACAACATCACCGTGCTGCGCATGATCTTGAAGATGATGGGCCAGAGCGAGGATGCGTTCGACTGGGTTGCTGACCGTCCGGGCCATGACCGTCGTTATGCGATTGACTCGACGAAGCTGCAGACGGAGCTGGGTTGGAAGCCGACCCACACGGATTTCGAATCGGGCCTGAAGCAGACGATTGATTGGTATACCGAAAACCGCCAGTGGTGGGAGGCGGCCAAGGCCGCGACCGAGGCGCGTTACAAGGCTCAGGGGCAGTGACCATAGACACGAAATGAGGCGTGGCCGGGAATCGTTGCCCGGCTCGTGCCATTCATATTCGCAGATTCGGGTGTTTTGATGGATTGGATGGGGAAAATATGGATTTTGAGAAGGAATTGAAGGTCACGGAGACGAATATTCCGGGACTGCTGGTGTTCGATCTGCCGGTTCATGGCGACAATCGCGGTTGGTTCAAGGAGAATTGGCAGCGTGCAAAGATGCTGAGCCTGGGACTGCCGGATTTCGGGCCGGTGCAGAACAACATCAGCTACAACGCGAAAAAGGGCGTGACTCGTGGCATCCACGCGGAGCCGTGGGACAAGTACATCTCCATCGCGGCGGGTGAGGTTTTCGGCGCGTGGGTGGATTTGCGTCCGGGCGAAAGCTTCGGCCAGGTGTATACGACCCGTTTGGATCCGTCGAAGGCGATCTACGTGCCTCGTGGCGTGGGCAACAGCTTCCAGGCCCTTGAAGACGGTACCGTGTACACGTATCTGGTGAACGCGCATTGGAGTCTGGAACAGAAGAAGACCTATACGTTCGTGAACCTTGCCGATCCGGAACTGAACATTCAGTGGCCGATTCCGCTTGAGGAATCCGAACGAAGCGAGGCTGACCTGCATCATCCGAGGCTCAAGGACGCCAAGCCCATGGATCCGCGTCGCACGATGGTGACCGGCTGCAACGGTCAGCTCGGCCATGCGATCCGCGACTATGTGGAGGAGCATGGTTTGCAGGGCTTCGAGTTCAACGACATCGACACGTTCGACTTCTCCGATCCGGATCAGTACGGCCAGTTCGATTGGAGCCTGTACGGCACGATCATCAACGCGGGCGCATACACGGCCGTGGACAAGGCTGAAACCGCGGAAGGACGACCCGTTGCATGGAAGGCGAACGCGCAGGGTCCGGCACTATTGGCCAAGGTGGCCAAGGAGCACAACATCACGCTCGTGCATGTGAGCTCGGACTACGTGTTCGACGGTGTTGAAAAAGAGCATGACGAGACGGAACCGTTCGCTCCGCTGGGCGTGTACGGGCAGACCAAGGCCGCTGGCGATATCGCGGTGGCGAACGCGCCGCGCCACTATATCGTGCGCAGCTCGTGGGTGATTGGCGAAGGGCATAACTTCGTGAAGACTATGATGATGCTTTCCAGCCGTGTTGCGGATCCGAGCGATCAGCTCAACGAGGTGACCGTGGTGGACGACCAGTATGGCCGACTCACCTTCACCAAAGACATGGCTGAGGCGATTTTCCATCTGTTGGGTACGAACGCCGAGTACGGTACGTATAACCTGACGGGTTCCGGTGCGGTGAAGTCCTGGGCGGACATAGCCAAGGCGGTGTTCGACGAGACGAACGGCAACGGTGAGAAAGTCAAGCCGATTTCGACTAACCAGTATTTCGCGAATGCGAAGAACCCGGTGAGCCCGCGTCCGACCAATTCGGCGTTGAACCTCGCGAAGATTGAACAGACCGGTCTGGTCGTGCCGGACTGGGAAGAGTCCCTGAACGCGTACGTCGCGAAGGAACTTCAGAAATAATTTGGCCTCAATGAGGCAAGGGGGTTTGGATGAATCTCAGATGTTGATTCATCCAAACCCCCTTATTTTCTTTTGAGAGAGCGAGAATTACTTCTTGCCCTGGAGTTTGCGGGCTGCCACCTTCATCAGCTCGCGCTGCTTTGAACCGGACGGCGCCAATGCATCGACATATTTACGAATTGGACTGTCCTCAGCCAGCGCACGTTCATGATGCTCTACCGGAGCTGGCTTTTCGACTCCGCTCATCGAAGCAATCATCTGTGAGATGAAGGGAGTTTCCTGAGCGTAGCTCCAATAAAGCGGAGCGAAGTCGCACCATGGATTCTTCCATGGCTTGTCAAAACCGGCGTAGTGCACGATTTTTGGAGCTTTCCGAGAATCCATATAAGCCTTGTACACATCTGCCGGAGCAAAATCGAACACGCCATTAACGCGGCCCGCGCAATTGTGCATCACGTTCCATGAATAGTCCAGATACGTGACCTGTCCTTCGCATTCCACATTCAAGATATCTTGATCATTGTAGATGTAGCCTGGCTTGGAAGCGATTTCCAGCCACTCTCGTACCGTGTGGATTCTACGCATGCGATCGAGATTCATGACTAACACTCCGGCTTGGAAATAGCCGTATGCGTTACGCATATGCAGTTGCTTCTTTACATATTCCGCGCGCTCGCCGTTCTTCATATTGAGATTTCCGATGAAATCAATATCGGGTACTGCGGCGATGGCGTTATGTCCAAGTTCTGTGTCGAACAGTGGCGAAACATCGTCATCCACCACTAGGTCGCAATCCAAGTACAGGAGTTTTGAGTAGAACGGCAGCGCCTCCTGAATGATGAAACGATAATATGTTTCCACACTGATGTGCGCGTTGCTGGTGGTCAGGTTGAAGCCGTCAATATAACGGCTTACATCGTAAAAACGCACTACGGCATTCGAGAAACGGGAGAGGAACTGTTTGATGTACTGCTTGTTCTCTTCGGTGATGTCACGTTCCAATACGATTACATCGTAGGAACGGTTTGACGATGCGTTTTTCAGCATCGAATAGATCGAAGTCGTAAGCATCGGAACGTAATTGTTGTCGGCGGCGAACACCACGGGCACTACGTTGCGGTATTCACTGCCGAGTGGTTCCAATTTATCGAAGGGCTCGGGGTTTGTGAAATGTACGCACTGGAGCTGTTTGATCTTCCAATTCGCGCCAGTTCGGTTTTTGTGCGCGATAAAAATATTCAACAACCGCTCGGATAGATGACCTACCGTGCGTGTGGCCTGCACATCCATCTTGCCGAAATCGGTCGCTGCGGCAAATTCGTCCAACAGTGGGAACAGCCATTCGTTGTATTCGAAGAAGATTTCCTTCTTCATGATGAACATGTTGCAGAATGCCGCTTTTCTGCCGTTCAATACGGCGTCGGCATCCACTTTGTACTCAGGGTGGCGTGTGCACAGGATGTCGTACATGTGGCGAAGATCCTTCAACCGCAAGTGCTTGTCTGCGTCCCAATGCTGTTTGAGATTGGAGAATCCTCCAATGCGACGGACGTCATTCAACGGCGTGGTGATGATATCCCACCCTTTGATGGCTTCGGCAATGTTCCTGTCATTGAGGCCATACTCGCTGACGGCGCGGTCGTCTATATATGAATCAATGATTTCGCCGAAATCATTTTCTTTATGGGGGATTCCAGAGAAATCAAAATAACGACGATAATGACAAAAACCGTAGTAATCGGCATCCATATTTTTCCAAGCCCAATATTGGGCCGTTAATTCGCAATATTGCGGATTTTTGCTGGATATATTTTCGCCCTCATCATCATGCAGCATGTTTTCGAAGCGTTCTTTCGCATGCTTCGCTCCCACTTGCACGGGCAGAATGCTTGATCCTTCCGGGAATGCTGCCTGCTTGTGAGCCGACACGAAGATCTTTACATCAGGATATTGATGTTCCGCAGTGAGAACCATGTGAGATATTCCGCCTTACTAAAGCAAACGTCCTTTCCCTAATAGAATATATGAGAGTACTGCTGAAGGTGGGCGCACTGTAAGTTTTTGTGTCCAAACGCTTCGCACTAGTAGGATAGGACGCTTGTGAAGAACTTTTTCGACAGCCTCAAAAAGAGGTACCACTATGCGATGGTGGTATTCAAGGAACTGGTGAAAACTGATTTCCAATTGCGATATCAAGGCTCATTCCTCGGCATGGTCTGGTCCGTGCTGAAGCCGCTGATGCTATTCGCGGTGATGTACGTGGTATTCGTGAAGTTCCTGAAATTCTCTGACGGTACTCCGACGTTCCCGATCTCTCTGCTGTGCGGTACCTGTTTGTGGAGCTTTTTCTCTGAATCCACAAGCATGGGCATGCAGTCCATCGTAGGGCGAGGCGATTTGCTCCGTAAGGTGCATTTCCCCAATTACATCATCGTTGCGTCCACAACCATGGGATCGATGATTTCGTTGGGAATCAACCTGCTTGTGGTGATTTGCTTCGGCTTCTTTGCTCATGCCCATTACACCTGGCGCGTGCTTTTGGTGCCTCTGAGTATTTTGCAGTTGTATGCTCTGGGCCTTGGCGTGGCTTTGCTGTTGGCTTCGCTTTTCGTATATTTCCGTGATGTGGCACATATCTGGGAAGTCATATTGCAGGCTATGTTCTACGCGACTCCTATCATTTACCCGATCTCCATGGTCGCCAATAATAAAGAGTTTTCTTGGGCCGCGGACTTGCTGATGCTTAATCCTTCCACACAGGTGATCATGGATATCCGACACAATCTGCTTTCCCCGGAATATGTTCCTACCGTGTGGAGCATGGTTGATAACAAATTGCTTTGCTTGTTGCCATATGCACTGTCTGCATTCATTCTATGGCTGGGAATCCATGTGTTCCGCAAGTACAGCTCCAAGTTCGCGGAGGTGCTCTAAAACATGACTGAGGTTGCGATGACTGAGGAAAAGAATGTGGACGAACGCCCTGTAGTGCTCAAAGTCGACCACGTGGCTAAGATGTTCCGGCTACCCACAGAACAGGCCACTGGCCTGAAGATGGCTTTTCTGAATTGGACGAAGGGCATCAAGGGATACACTGAGCAGCATGTGCTTCGTGACATTAATTTCGAAGTGCATCAGGGTGATTTCTTTGGCATTGTCGGTCGTAATGGCTCGGGTAAATCCACTCTGCTGAAGATTATTTCTCAGATTTACACTCCGGAACAGGGTACGGTGACTGTCAACGGTAAGTTGGTGCCGTTCATCGAACTGGGTGTTGGCTTCAATCCGGAACTGACAGGCCGCGAAAATGTGTATTTGAACGGTGCTTTGTTGGGCTTCGCTCGATCGGAAATCGACGCGATGTATGACGATATCGTGGAGTTTGCCGAGCTTGAAGAGTTCATGGACCAGAAGCTCAAGAATTACTCTTCCGGCATGCAGGTTCGTCTGGCCTTCTCTGTGGCGATTAAGGCCCAAGGAGACATTCTTGTGCTCGATGAAGTCCTTGCAGTGGGTGATGAGGCCTTCCAGCGCAAGTGCGATAACTTCTTTGCGGAAATCAAGAAGAACCCGTCCAAGACCGTTATTCTTGTGACGCATTCCATGGATGCGGTGAAGAAATACTGCAATAAGGCAATCCTCATCAAGGATGGCGAGATTATTGTCTCCGGCAACAAGGATGACGTTGCGGATCGATATACGCTGGAAAACCTTCGACGTGAGGAGAAAGCCGATAAGCGCGACAAGCCGGAATCGGAGTACCCTCTGGGGCTGAATGAGACCGTGCCCGTGTTGAAGGTACGTCCTTCCGGAGAGCCGATATGCACACTCGAAGAAGGCTTTAACTTTGAGGTCGAGTACGATTATCGAGGCGACGAGAACTTCTACGTTGCCTTGGCTATGAATGATATCCAAAGAGGCGGGCGCCCATACGGGGACAGCTTCGATTTGACTCAAAAGGGACATCATGTAGTGCATTTCCGGGTGCCTATGGACCTGTTCAACAACAGTGATTTCCGTCTGGTCGCATCTTTGCATACATGGGATGGTTCTCACCCTGATACCGCAAAGATGATTGCGTTTACAAATGAGAAAAATTCATGCGATTTTTCGCTACGCTATGCTAAGGGCAAAGACAACTTTGCGTTAATTAACAAGGTTTCTATGTCGTATGAAAGCCTAGATAAAGATCTAGCTACTAGGCAAAAGATGTAAATATGTGAAAAATAAGGACTGCTTATTGTGTATTCTAAATATTGCGATAAGCAGTCCTTATTTGTTAGTTTTGCCATGCATGTTTAAGTTAGGTTGATTTTACTTTCTTTTAGGGGAAATTCAGAAGTGGGGTCAACAAAATAACTTAGCTATGCGATTTTGTAATTTCCGGTATTACGAGGATTAATGTTGCGATTGACGTATAAATCACCTGTTATTTTTTGATACCATTTAGACATGAAATAATTTTTATCCTCGATATATTCACTATTATGAATTTGAGGTATTGTGTCTTGTGGTTGATTCCAATACAGCCGTGCTTTTGGATTAAATACCGTAAGATATCCATTCGTGTTGATTTTAAGGCAGATATCTATTCCACTGAGAAAACCAGTCATTTTTTCGTCAAATCCATCAACGCTATTAAAAACCGTTCGTCGTATCATCTGACAGGCGGCGGATACTGCGGTGCAATCATTGGGGTAGCGCAACGTCTCCATATAGCCATTTTCTTCCATGGGAATAAAGGTATTTAAGAAGGTTGCATAGTCAGCGGATGCCCATATACCTCCATGCTGTACGAGCCCGTCAGAGGATATCAATTTGGCTCCGACCACACCGACCTCAGGACGGGCGAAAAAGTCGGACATGGAATTAATCCAATCTGGGTTGATTACATCCATACCATAGTCAAGGAATAGTAAGATTTCTCCATCACTTTGAGTGACGCCAAAGTTGCACATAGCAGATCGATTGAATCCGTCTTCTGGCCAGATGGCTACGCGCACTCTGCCGTCATGCGTATGGTTTTCACCGCAGCATGTGAAGGTTCCTTTTTGATGACTTTTATTTTCAACCAAAATAATCTCGTAGTTCTCATACTCTGTTTTCGTGAGTATGGATTCAACGCAATCATGTAAAGATTTACTGTGATCCCGGACGGGGATGACAATGCTCACTTTTGGCTGAGAACCAACGATATAGTGAGGTCGATAGTTGAAAGGCTGTTCCTCTTCCTGAACATCCACTCGTAGACCAATGCGTTCAAAATGTCTTTCCAGCGCAATCTTTCCTGCGACGTGTGCGTATGGCTTGCTGTCGGGATTGGTGCTGGTTGAATTCTGATGCACTCTCCAGTGATACAACATGTATTGCACGTTGACCACTGCGCGTGCCTTTTCGCAGCATTTCAGCGTCAGATCGTAGTCTTGAGCGCCGCTGACGTCGGCAGGGGAGAGCTCTACTTGTTCAAGCACATGCCGACTGACCATCAGCATATGCGTTATGTAGTTGTGGGCATAAAGCAGATCGACATTGTAGGACGGCTTGAACGTAGGCCACCTGTACTGGCCATTGTCGAGCAGATCTTCGTCGCAATACAGCACGTCTGCTGTCGGCTCATTATGCAAGGCGCAAACGTATCGATACAGTGCATCCGGTTCGATCACATCGTCATGGTCGACAAACGCGATGTAATCGCCGTGAGCCTCGCGAATGCCTACGTTCGTGTTTTCGGCGATGCTCCTGTTGGTCTCGGTGATAACGTGAAAACGCGGGTCTGAAAGCTGGCTGAGCAGTCCGTTGATCGGCTCGGCTGAGGTTTCGTTACCGCTGACATTAACGAAAATGACTTCAAAATTGTCGTAGGATTGCGCTGTAAAGCTATTGATCAGCGCTTGCAGATACTCTACGGGTGGTTGGAAAACGACGGTAATGATACTGATGAGCGGTTTCTGCTCGTCGGTCCATGATGCACAGAGTTTGCGTTGGTTGCGAATATCGGCGGCAGTGGCGCGATGGTGCTCGAACCACTGAGGATATGACTCATCGCATGAGGCATGTTTCGTGAGTTCATAGGCATCCCTTACTAAGCCGTCAAACATTGGAGGAAGAATGCAGGCGAAACAAGCGTCCTGCTGGTCGGGCTTGGCTTGGATGCAGAGCGTTCTATTGCTATCCACAATGATGGAATATGTAAGCTCATGAAGCTGGCTTGCGGGATCTTGAGGATTTGGACTGACCGAATCTTCAAGAAGAATGATTTCTGGACTGACCTTGTGGGCGGCGTCATCATATACGCTGACAGTGCACCGTTCATTTTCTGCCAGATATGGGTATTTGACTTGAAACCTGCATGAATAACGTTGATTTCCTGCAGGAAAGATGCCGATTACGTGTAGCTGCGGCATTCCAGAACCGCGACGCCGTTCAATATCGCGAATTTGGGATGCGAGTTCTGGACGATGCCTATAGGTTAGTCTCGATTTGATTTTCGTGGTCAATGGGTTGAACGAGATCGCTCCGACCTCGGTACCTGTCTGGATGTCTGTAATAAGTATGGTGAGTCTTGCGTTATCCAGTAGCGGTACAACCACTACGGACTCGTATGCGCTGTTGGACTCACCGTGATGCCGGCTACGTGCGGACTCATCCTCGCCGGGGAAGTCCAGTGGTATTACCGGGCAATTGAACAGCGAGCCATCGTCCATGGCAATGGAAGCCTTAAGATTGGCGGGATCGACAGTGGTGTTGATCTTCACGTACCCTTTACCGTCTCCTCGGCATAATCCAAGAACCTGCACAGACATCATGCCTCTTTCGTTGGTAAGTCCAGCCATTAAGAAATGCTTCTTTCGCATGTCTTCCGAACGTGCGTCATTTTATCGTTCATCGCGTACAGTTCCCAGACTGATGGAGAAAATTGTGGCTTGCGTTCGGCCGCTATCATATTTGATGAAAGAAATTTTGAAGGCCGTATTGCTGTAGAGCGTTTGGGAGTAAATCCGTGGGTTTTTGGGAAAAAGTTGTAGCGCGTGCTCGAAAGCATTGCTGTCTAACGGTATCGGTCGTTTTTGTCGTGATTGCGGTAATCGTCGGAATCATGCCATTCATGCCCGTCAATATTTATTACAGGGCGAATTTCAACGATAATGTATCGGCGGAATCCGCTTCATTTATTTTCGATTCATATGATCCCAAGCCATCTCTTTCGAGGCAATCTGCTGACATTGATGGAACAACGGTGTCCATACGTGTGGATCCAGTGAACTTCGCGTCATCAAGTATGTCTCTTAGCTTAAAAGGAGTCGGCGATGATACTCAGATATCTTCCATCGCCGCAGTAATCCGCAGCGGAGGAAGGGACTGGTGTACGGTCGCGACGCTATACCCTGACTCAATTCATTCGGAGCGTGGCTCGGATGGCATTACGTTCGATGTGAATGAGCATGATTTCGCTCGCTTTGTTAAGTTGATCCGGCAAAAATCCGCGCTAAAGGCCGCGATGTTAGTGGTGCTTGGTCTGTTCTATGTGCTGATCATGACTAGGCTAACCATCTTCCGGAACATGCGGCGAGGATATTTCGTTGCATCTGGCATTGTGGTGGCTGGCGTCGTTCTTTTCCTGGCGTATCTATGGTTCGGCAGAGCTGGCCTCTCAACGAGTAGGTTCCCCTATAAGGCCATTATCACGCTGCTGGTAGTAACGGTATTGGCTCTGATTGGTGTGAACTACAGATTCCGTCATGCGTCAGCTTCCAGACGTGGCCTGTTGTGTCTTGTCGATTACGCAGGAGCGACGATATTCGCCATTGGACAGTTTTTGGTGTACCTCAAATACTATTCGCATTCCAATGACGAAATGGCCCATCTTTCATATGTGGCCTATGAGCGTGTGCATAATCAGTTGCTGCCGGCATTTGAAAATATTCGTATCTATGCGGATGCGGTGGAACCGACAGGGCATATGGATCTGAAGGATTTCGTACAGTTCAATCAGCTAGGCCATCCTCCGCTGTACTACCTCATTATGAGTCACATGCCAGGCATCAGTAACGTGGGTACAGATGTGACGTATCATCT
>CAVEVJ010000139.1:0-4241 GCA_963619075.1 Acidaminococcaceae bacterium | reverse complement strand
GTACGGCCGTGGCTGGCATGAAGAACGTGAGAATCTGCACATGCTTGCCGCACAATCCAGCGAACGCAAGACAGTCACGTTCACGGTGGTCGACGGCGTTGAAGCCATCGATGCATTGCTGGCGCGTCGCGACGCGCTGCTCGCATAGCGGGAGATCCGCGTCATTGAAAACTTGCCGGTCCGGACGGATTTGGATCGATATCTCTCCGTTTGAACCTCGGATACTCTGTTCGGACCGGTATTTTCCCTTGCTGTAGAAGGGATTTCGAACGATTTTGGGAAGTCTGTCTTTCCATATAATCGCAGTATCTTTCAAGGAGGAAGGACCTATCATGTCTTCAATCGAAGTGGATGCGGCAACATCGGCCGGCATAAGCGAATCATCCATCAAAAACCACCGGTCCGTGGCGCGTCGACTTGCGCTGATCGCGGCGTTCGGCGGTCTGCTCTACGGCTATGATTCGGCCGTTATCAACGGTGCGACCAACGCCATTAAGACGGAGTTCGCCACGGGTGACGCGTTGCTCGGACTTGCGGTCGGGTCCGCGCTGATTTCCGGAGGCATAGGCGCGCTGCTTGCCGGCCGTATCTCCGACAAGATCGGACGTGTGCCGATGATGAAGATTGCGGCGGTGCTGTTTCTGATTTGCTCCATCGGCTGCGCTATCGTGCCGAACATTTTCGTGCTGGTCGCTTTCCGTGTGTTCGGTGGTTTTGCCGCGGGCGTTGCGGCCATGGTGGCGCCGGTCTATATCGCGGAGATTGCGCCGACCGACGAGCGTGGCGTGCTTGGAGCGTTCCAGCAGCTCGGCATCGTCATCGGCATTTTCATTTCGTTGCTTGTCAACGCGCTGCTGGTGCACGTTTCCGGTGGTGCCAGCGTATTCATGGGGCCGCTTGAAACCTGGCAGTGGATGTTCCTGTGCATGGCAGTGCCGTCCGTCCTGTATTTCCTGCTCGCGTTGACCATTCCGGAATCGCCGCGTTATCTGGTGGCACAGCATCGTGACGATGAGGCGGCCGCGGTGTTAAACCGTATCAGCACCGATCCGTCACCGATTTCCGATCAAATCGGCCGTATCCGCTATTCCATCGGCATCGACCACAAGCCGTCGTTCCGCGACCTCGTTACTCCAGTCGGCCGTTTGAAGCCGATTGTGTGGGTGGCCATTGGTTTCATGATCCTCAACCAGTTCACCGGCATCAACGTCATCTTCTACTATTCCAACACGTTGTGGGGCGCGGTCGGCTTCACTGAGAAAGACTCCTTTACCATCACGGCCATCACGTCGTTGATCAACATCGCCGCGACCGTCGGCGGAGCGTTCCTGATTGACCGCGTCGGCCGCCGTCCGATGCTGCTGGCCGGTTCCATCGGCATGGTCATCACCCAGGGCGGTCTGGCGTTGCTGTTCGGCACCGCCCCATTGGTGGGCGGCGCTCCGCAGCTTGGCGGCGTGACCGGTCCGCTCGCGCTGGTGTGCGCCAACGGATTCGTGATCGCGTTCGGCCTGACCTGGGGTACCGTCTCGTGGGCCATGCTCGCCGAAATGTTCCCGAATTCCATGCGCTCCGCAGGCATGTCCGTCGGAACCGCGGTACAGTACACGTCGAATTTCATCGTCACGGTAAGCTTCCCGGTACTGCTGGCCTTCAACGTCGGTCTGATCTATGGCCTGTTCGCCTTCTTCGCATTCGTATCCTTCTTCTTCGTGCTGAAGTTCATGAAGGAGACCAAGGGCGTTGCTCTGGAAGACATGGAAGGCTGAACGTCCGTGCACTGGTCGGAGGCTTCTGGCCGGTTGTGTTCGGTCGTGGTGTTCGGACGTTGTGCTCGGACGTTGCGCTCGGCATCGGTGTCCGGCCGTGGCGTCCAGCATCGGTGTCCGGCCGGTTGCGCTTGGCCGACTTGATTTGTTCGGCTAGCCGCGCTTGGATCCCTGCCGACTGATACCGCCTTTATGGCCAGTGGCCTTGAACGGCCGTGACCCTTTAGCGAATCCTTTGCCTCGGAAATTCCGCGAGGCAAAGGATTGCTGCTTTTCCGGCTTCGGCCAAGTCTGCTTGCGAGATTGCATATCCATGACGGCCATTGTATGTTGCCATGAATCCATCAATGCGCCCGCCGCCACTGTTGCGGAGTCAGTCCCGTACGCTTGCGAAATACACGGATGAAATAGCCGGGTGTCGAAAAACCGCAGGCACGGGCCACTTCGGCTACATCGGAAGCCGTGCCGGAAAGCATATGCATGGCCTGCTCGATGCGATAGTCAGTCAAATACTCATTCGGTGTACGATTTACGTATTCGCGGAATACGATGCAGCATCGGCTACGACTCATAGCGCCCGCCGTCGCGATATCAGCCAACGCGATCCGTTCCGGAAAATGCTGATGGACGAAACCGGTCATAGTCAACGCGCTCATCAAATCACGATTATTGACGGCACAACGCGCCACTGAACGATTCTGGGAAGGCCGTGAATCCCGTACCGGCTCCATCCGTCCATCCACAACGGAAGACGCTGCGGACGTTTTCGCCATACAATCACGAATCAAAGCCAAAGTCGCGCCGCACAATTGAATCGCGGTTCCGATCGCCTGAACCGTATCGGCCTGCGGATTGGCGGCTTCATCGGCATTCGGCACATTGAACCGCACGGTATCATCAATCAGCTGCAGAATGCGTCGATGCCGCGAATCGGCATGGTCCAAAAACAGATAATCCGGCGCGTTCGGACCGCAAAGGAATTCCACGTCGGCGCTCGCTGGCTGCCACAACGATTCGAATAGCGAAGGATTCGCCACGACAGCCGGATAGTGGCATTCCTCACGCGTCGGCGAGAATCCGTAGTGCAGTCGATTCGAGTTGACGAACAGTCCGTCGCCAGTCGGAATGTCGACGACCGTGCCGTTGACGAAATACTTCATCGAACCGGTGACCGCGTGCACGAACTCCAAGTCGCGATGCCAGTGGCAGGCCATGTTGAAATCGAATCGGGACAGCGCATCGTTGCGCGTGTACAACGGCAGCTCCGGTTGATTGTAGTAGATGCGTTCGGAAAGGTCGGAGAACACGGCCAAAGGTTGCAGTGGCTGCCGTTGTCTCATCCGTCCTCGCTTTCAACATGTCTTGTTGCCAACAAAATACGATTTTGCTATTTATGAGCGATTCAGTGATATCGCATCGTGTGTTCTGAATATATGTAAATTTTACTCTTTTTATGTAAGAAAAAGGACTTTCTGTTGTGGTGGAGAAATACGAATATGACATTACGTCGTTTTTTCACGCTTCCTGTGGCCATTCTCGTTTTCCAAAGCTTCCTGCTTGGTACCAGTGAATTCATCATCGTGGGCGTCTTGCCCGATATCGCGGCCGACCTCAACGTGGCTGTAACCATGGTGGGCAACCTTGTGGCGATCTTCGCGTTCGTATATGCGCCTCTTACGCCGATCGGTGCCGCGATCTGCTCGAAATTCCAACGATTCCACGCGCTGATCGCTTTGTTGCTTGTGTTTCTTGCCGGCAATGTGCTCTGCACCTTCGCCGTGAATTATCCGATGTTGCTGCTTGCCCGCGTGGTCACCGCATCCGTCTCGGGAGTGCTCGTGGCGGTGGCTCTCACGTTTGGTCCGGACATTGCAAGCCGTGACAACCAGCCGAAATACATGTCGTGGGTATTCTCCGGATTTTCCATCGCATCCGTGTTCGGCATGCCGATGGGCACGTGGATCGCGGGAGTGGCTGGTTGGCGTACCAGCTTCATCATTATCGACGTGCTTACGGTGGCCATGATCGGCGTCATGTTCGTAGTGCTTCCGAAACGTTCCGTGCCTTCGCAGGTGAGAATCCTCAATCAGTTCAAGCTATTCACCGACCGTCGAATCATTCTCGGCGTGCTTACCGTGGTCTTCGGTCTTGCCTCAACCTATGTGTGGTACACCTATCTGACTCCCATGTTCACCAACGAATTGCATGTGCCTGCCGCCTACGTGAGCGTGGCTCTTGTGGCATTCGGCGCCTGCTGCCTGTGGAGCAATCTGTATAGCGGCAAACTCGCCATGCGCGGTACTGGCATATGGCCGATTGCCGGCATGGGTAAGGCCTATGCATTGCAGTTCGTATGCATGGTGCTGCTGCCTCTTGCTTCAACGAACGTGGTGATTGGTGCGACGTTGCTGCTGATCCTGGGACTCGCGATCTATCTGCAGAACTCTCCCTCGCAGGTGCTGTACTCATATG
>CAVEVJ010000138.1:0-4780 GCA_963619075.1 Acidaminococcaceae bacterium | reverse complement strand
AAAATCCCCATAACGAATCCGCACAGGTCCTCAAAAATCCGCACGGCTGGTTCGGAATCAACACGACCTGCCAAAAATCCGCACGGCCGGACCGGAATCGGCATGGTTCGTCCTCCTATGCCGCGAATCACGAACGGACCTTTACGCATCACGCAAAAGATCCGGAGCACGACGGTCCCTCCCTGCCCCAACCGTAAAGAAACAGGCGTATCTCCCAGTTGTGCGCGCGAAAAGGGAACTGTTACGCGCCCGAGAGACCGAAGCGCCACGTCCGCCGACGAAGACGCGAACGCGGGAGGGATGCATCGAATGCGCGCACCCGAGGAACCAACATGCCGCACCACCGGGGACCGACGAGCCCAACCCGCCGAATCAAGGAGGCCCGCAGGTGGCGCCGCCAGCGCAGAGAACACGAATAGGCTGTGGCTGACCAATGTAGCCCAGTTCACCGTTGCGAACTTCAAATGCTACCTGTCGGTCATCGTGGACTGTTTCGACGGGAAGGTCGTCTTCCACAGGCATAACAAAACAAAAAACCCTCGCATCTGCGAGGGTCATTGGCTGGGATGCCTGGACTCGAACCAAGAATGGCTGAACCAGAATCAGCTGTGTTGCCAATTACACCACATCCCAATTTGGCTGGCGTGGCAACTTCGAAAAGTTGTCCGTCGTACCCCCAACCGGATTTGAACCGGTGTTGGCGCCGTGAGAGGGCGTAGTCCTGGACCGCTAGACGATGGGGGCTTAAATTCTCCGCTGTGATTCTCAGTGAGCTGTGAACCGCAACGAGTGATTAATATACGCGAATCCGCACCCAAGCGCAAGTCTCGGCGTGTCGCGCCATTTTCCAACGATTTGAAAAATGCCGCTCCTTCATCAAAAGGAGCGGCATTGCAACGTCATCGCGTCACAGATGTTCGCGCAGACCACGCAAACGGGCCACGGCAACATCCTTGCCGACGATCTCCATGGACTCGAACAGCGGCGGAGACACACGACGTCCGCTCATGGCCACACGCACCGGTCCAAATGCCAGACGCGGCTTGTAACCGCCATCCTCGATAAGAGCCTTGTTCAGGGTCTCATGCAGGAAATCGGTCTTCCAATCACCTTCAGCAACGGCTTCCAGCGCTTCGATGGCCTTGTCAAGCACGTCTCCGGCCGATTCCTTGAGCTGCTTGCGAGCGTCATCATCCGGCTCAATGTAGCCCTCCGTGGACAGCAGGGAACCGACCATGCCGGCAACCTCACCCAGCAGGCGCACACGCGGCTGCACGAGCTCGACGGAAGCGAGCAGCACCTCACGCTCACGATCGGTCAGAGCATCCCAGGAATCGGCGGACACCACGCCGTCACGATGCAAGTACGGTACGGCACGGTTCAGGAAGTCCTGCGACTCAAGCATGCGAATATGCTCAGCATTGATGGAAATGGCCTTGTCGATGTCGAAACGCGCCGGATTCGCCTTAACGTCGCGAACATCGAACTTCTCGATCATCTCTTCCATGGAGAACACGTCACGATCGGCCGCAATGGACCATCCCAGCAGCGCAAGGTAGTTCAGCAGGCCTTCGCGGATGAAGCCGTTGTCACGGTGCAGGAACAGGTTGGATTCCGGATCACGCTTGGAAAGCTTCTTATTGCCCTGGCCCATCACGTACGGCATGTGGCCGAACAGCGGCATCTGCTTGGCGACGCCCAGTTCGATCAGGTAACGGTACAGCACGATCTGGCGCGGGGTGGAGCTCAGCAAATCCTCGCCACGCAGCACGACGTTGATGTTCATCATGGCGTCATCAACCGGGTTGGTCAGCGTATACAGCGGATCGCCGTTCGGACGAACGATCACGTAATCCGGCACGGAACCGGTCTTGAACTCGATGCGGCCACGAATCAGATCGTCGAAAGCCACATCCTCGTCGGGCATGCGGATACGCAGGGCGGGCTTACGACCTTCCGCACGGAACGCGGCCTTCTGCTCTTCGGTGAGGTCGCGATCGTAACCGTCGTAGCCGAATGCCTTCGGACGGCCAGCGGCCACGTTACGCGCCTCAATCTCTTCCGGAGTGGAGAAGGACTCATAGGCATAGCCGGCTTCGAACAGCTTGGCGGCCACATCCTTGTAAATCTGGGTACGCTCGGACTGGCGGTACGGGCCGTCGGGGCCACCCACGTTGATGCCCTCATCCCAATCGATGCCCAGCCAATTCAGAGCCTCGATGATCTGGTTGTAGCTTTCCTCGGAATCGCGCTGGGCATCCGTATCCTCGATGCGGAACACGAACGTGCCCTTGGTGTGACGGGCCTCGGCCCAGTTGAACAGTGCAGTACGAACCATGCCGACGTGCGGAATACCCGTCGGGGACGGGCAGAAACGCACGCGGACGTTCTCGGGAAGTTCTGGTTTGGTGTTTTCAGCTTCAGTCATAGGCTCCATTGTGCCGCGCAAACCGGACGTGTACGAAGTACGGGCAATATATTGCCCGATTCCTCTGCGATTACCGTCACACAGACGGCGAAAGAGTACTGTTGGTATCTGACATCCCTATGTTCAAATGTATTTCGAAAGGGTAATCGACGATGGATTCCAACCCGTATAATCCTCAAAACCCATACTCCGCCCCTTCCCAAGGAGCCCCGGCACAACCTTCCGGTTTCTTTGCATTGACCACGCCGCTCGACCAGCCAGCCTACGGTTGCGGCATGGGTGAGGCCTTCATCCGCTTTTGGAAGAAGTACGCCACATTCAAGGGTCGCGCATCCCGCGGCGAGTTCTGGTGGTGGATCGTGTGGCTACTCATCATCACCGTGGCGTTTGGTCTGATTCCGAATGCGTTCGGCATATTCGGCACTGGCGCTCGGAGAACCATGCAAGACTTCGCCGATATCATCGAACATATTTTCAATATCGCATCGTTCATTCCAATGCTGGCGTTATCCGTTCGTCGCCTGCATGACATCAACAAGCCCGGCTGGCTGCTCGCCATCTACTGCGGCTTTGAGATCATCGGTTCCATACTTGCGATAGCCGGCGCGTTCCTGCTCGGCGCCCTCGAGGCCGTAGTCAATGGCGGCACACCCATGAAGTATGTCGGCCATGCCGGTGTTTCTGAGGAAGCGGCGTTTCTTGGTCTGGGACTTTTCTTCATCGGTATCGTGATCATGCTCATTATGGAAATCATCTACATCGTGTTCATGGCTTCGAAGAGCAATCCTGCCGGAGCTCGCTACGATGCCTCATACATGGTTCCGGCCGGGTACGCGCCGATGCCGCCCGCCGCAGGCTACTACGATCCCGGCGCTCCTCAGCAGAAGGCCTACGGCGCTCCGTATGCGGCTCCCATGACGCAGCAGAACCCGTACGCGCAGAACTATGCCAACTCAGGATATGCTCCTGCGGCCACGCAGCAGACGGTGTCGGTCGCGCCGCCCGTTCCGGCGTCCACGATGCCCTCCACAGCACCGATCGACTCCACGTCCGTTCCTTCCGAGCCGCAGCGGCCCGCCGTCGAGCAGACTTCCTCTGAAAACGACGAAAATAGGGGAAACGCTTCGAATCAGCAGATCTGATTGCGTAATCGGCTGAGATAATCGCGATTCCCAAATCGAAAAATCCCGGTCGGGTGATGAATGAATTGTTCACCACCCGACCGGGATTTTTATCTACAGTCGGTCTACAGTTCGATATGGGGTTTGTTCGGATCGTCTTTCACGTGTTTGAACTTTTCCTCGAGCGCCTTTTTGCTCTTGAGTTCGTCGGCTTCCTTGGCCTCTTGCTCCGCTTTTTTCGGATCCCATTCAAGTTTATGTGCACGATCGGCCCATTCCCGCCGGTCGATGGGCGCGAGGAATTTCACGGATTCGCAGAAGGTTTGTTCATAGAAGTCATTATGCGTGGCGGTTTCGGGATATACGGACGCTCGCAAATCAATGAGTCGCGCAAGCTCGTCTTCATTCATCGCCGTATGCGGCACTCCCAACAGTTCACGCAGTTCGTTGGCGTACAACAGCACCGGAAGCGCACGTACGGCCTGTTCCTGCCTGTTTTCCGCGTCACGGCATACGATGTTCATCAGCACGTCGAAAATCGCCTGAGAAGCCAGATACCGGGCGATTAGCGAGTATTGTTCAGTAGTGCTCTCACTATGGCGTTCTCCGCCATCGATTCCGGTGAATGCCATGCAGATTTGATTCATGGATTCGGCCGTACGCGGCAACGTTTCCCGCAATTCCTTTTCCATGGACGCATCGACGCTGGCACCGAGCGTTTTTACGGTTTCGAAGAACAGCTCCGTGTCGGCTGTTTCGCTGAAGACGCTCATATCGTCGTACGCTTGGTTGGCGGCCATAAGCGCGTCGACGATTCCCTGGTCGCAGCCGGGAATCCAATCCATTCCCTCGTACACGGCCTCGGCCACGGAGGGGTCGATCTCTTCCTGCGAGCCAAGCAGAATCCGTGCCATCATCCGCGTGGAACGCACCTGCAGATCCTCCGCGTATTTGGCGTCGTTTTCCATTTCCTGGGCTGTTTGCAAAGGCCAATGCGACACGAGATCCGAAGCGGATTCGATCGCTGCGTCCACCGCATCGATGAACTGGCGCGACTGCCCCAATACGGATACAACATCCCCGCTGATTCCAAAAGACATATTCGCTCCTTTGCCCCGAACCGAATTCCACCGAATATACAAAAAGAGGGGGATCCCCACACAAGGAATCCCCCTCAACAAGATTGAATGCGGCGGCGTGCTACTCTCCCACACCCTTCCGAGTGCAGTAC
>CAVEVJ010000137.1:0-2635 GCA_963619075.1 Acidaminococcaceae bacterium | reverse complement strand
ACCACATTCCGTTTGAGCCTGCGTACCGCTCCGAACCAGCGCCCTGAAGAAGCGCAGGAAGCTCTTGCCAAGTTCATGGTGGAACACGCGCCGTTCGGTGCCGAGGTATGGGTCGATAAGCTCGACAATGGCATGGGATGGGCCATGGACCCGAGCGCGGAAGCCACCAAAGACGCCATGGAGGCCATGGAGGAGGCCTTCGGAGTGGCTCCGGTCAATAAGGGTGAGGGCGGTTCCATTCCGTTCATTCCGGAGTTGCAGCGTATCTTCCCGAATGCCCAAGTATTGGTGACCGGTCCGGAAGATCCGAAGGGCAACGCGCACAGCCCGAATGAATCCATCAGCCTGCCGAGCCTGAAGAACAACGTGATCACCGAGGCGCTGCTGCTCGACAAGCTCGCCAGGTAACGTCTTCGACACGGCACGTCAGGATTGGCGGTCCGCGACGTTGGGGCCGGATTCGTTCCGATGATCCAACCAACAGAAAAACCGGTGTGGGAAACCCATCTCTTTGGATGAGATCTCCCACACCGGTTTTTGTATGGTGTTTTACGGACGGGCCACTGGCCCTGGTCTTGCGTCAGGACCTGCGTCGTTTGATCGGCGCGAGCTCGAATACCTCGTCGGATGCGTTGGCCACTTCCGGACTGTGCGTCACGATGATCACGCAACGATTTTCGTCATGGGCAAGAGACTGGAAGATACCCATGATGTCGTCCTGCGTGGCAAGATCGAGATTGCCGGTCGGTTCGTCCGCTACGATGACGGCCGGATTGTAGCTCAAGGCGCGTGCGATTGCCACGCGCTGCTGCTCGCCGCCGGACAGGTGCAGAATGCGTTCGTTGGCGTATTCCTCCGGCAGATGCACCTGCTTGAGCAGGTCGTTGACGATTTCCTTTTTCGGCTTGTCGAACGTCTTGCCGGAAGCATCCATCGAGAGGATGATGTTTTCTCCGACGGTAAGATTCGGCAGTAGATTGAAGCTTTGGAAGATCACTCCGATATCGTGGCTACGGTAGCGGTAACGGTCCTGTTTGGCTAGGTCGGAGCCGTCGTAAAGGACCTTTCCTTCCGTTGGATTGGTCAATCCAGAAATCAGCGACAGCATGGTGGTTTTTCCGGTTCCGGACGGACCGGTGATGGCGTGCACCTTGCCTGCATGGAAATCGTGGCTGATATTTTTGAGGACGCGCTTTCCGCCTTTGGTGTAGGCGTAGCTCACATCGTCGAGACGCAGTGTCGGCGTCTGCGATGACGTTTCCTTCGTATCCGTGGTCATTGAAAATCCTTTCAGGAGCGATCGGCCAGAATCTGCAGCGGTTCGTAGCGCAGTACGAATATGACGGCAACCAGTGCCGCGACAAGCGTCAGACCGAGTCCGACGAGCAGCAGTTGGGCCACGACTTTCAGGTTGACAGTGGCATTGATGTTCGATACGTAGTTCGCCGCGCGATCCATCATGCCGCCCGGTCCGCCCTGCTGTGGCTCATTGGAGTTCGCGTCCGCGTTGGAGGATGAGGTATTCGAATCGGCTGAATCGCTCGAGCTGTTCGCATCATTTGAATCAGAAGATTCGCCGGGTCCTTGCATATCGCGGCCGAACTGCTCGCGCTGGCTTGTCTGCTGCGACTGCTGCTGTTCGATCTGGCTGGAAAGCAACTGGTTCGACACAGGTACCGAGGCTGCCGCGCCGACGCCGGCGCCCAATGCCAGGCCGATCATCGTGACGATCAGCAGTTCCAGGGTGAACTGGGCTGCAACCTTGACCTTGTTCACGCCGATGGCGGTAAGTACGCCGATCTCGTACTTGCGTTCACGCACATTGAGCAACGTGATGACGATCAGCACGACGGCTCCGACGGCCAGGACGACGATCAGCAGCGTCATGGCGAACTTGGAAAGGTTGTTGAGCGGCACTAGGCTGGATTCGTAATTCTCCACGTCGGCGGAGGAGACGGTGTAGTCGTCGCTCAGTCCGGCATTGGACGCGTCCTCGGAGAACGTTTCATAATCGGTCTTGCTGGAGAATACATAGGTGAAGCTCAGCTGGGCTGCGGAATCCGAGTCGGAATCCGAGTCGAGGCCGAGGGACTTCAGCGTTGATACGGACGTGTAGATGGCGTTTGCCGGGTCGGAGGAGGTCGATGCCATCGGCTCGCCCATCTGCTGATTGGAGTCGGTGGAGTTTTGGTAGATGCCGACGATGGTGAGCGTGTAGGTGGTGCTCGAATCGTTTGTATCGGCAACGCTGATTGTGTCTCCTACGGACAGGTTGTTGAAATCGGCGAGGGACTTGGAGATGATCACATCTCCGTCGCTGCTTTCGTCATAGCCGAAGACCTGTCCGTCCGACATGGTGAATGTGCCGTTGGACGCGTTGGAGACGGCTTCGTCGCTGGAGAATCCAACGAGGGAGAAATCTCCGCTGACCATAGTGGTATCTTGGCCGCCGCCCATATCGCCGCCGCCTCCCGGTTCGCCTCCCATCGGGGAACCGTCGCCGTTCTGCTGGGAAGAATCTGAGGAATCGGTGGAGCTTGATGTGCTGCTCGAATCGGAGGAGCTCGTCGAATCCGACACCGGCTGGAAGTTGTCCGTTGCGGCCAAGCCGGTGGTCTCCGTGTAATACGTCGAC
>CAVEVJ010000136.1:0-4332 GCA_963619075.1 Acidaminococcaceae bacterium | reverse complement strand
CGAATGCCGTGGCCATAGCGGTCGGTCGCTTCAAGCCAGCGTACGCCCTCATGGTTGCCGGTTTCCTGCGGTACCAGATATGGAGCGTTATCCGCCTGAGCCGTGGTCTCGAACACTCCCAGCTTCGCTCCATGGAGACGGTCCTGATACGTTTCGGCCGGGCCAAGTCCGTAGAATCGCAGATTCGAATATTCGACCGGAATCATCCACTCCATACCGAATGCGGGCAGGGAGGTCGCATCGAGACCACCCGGGTAGGAGAGTGTCAGATGAATACGGCCGTCTCCCAACAGTTCGTAGCGCGCGGTGACCCTCGTGTGCTCAATATCCGCCAATTCATACGTATACAACGCAGTGACCGACTTCTCATCGCAGGAAACCTCGGTGGCTACGGTCTTGGCGTAACGGCCGGCCGCAAACCATTGCGCGCGGTCGAAACCGGAAGCATTGCCACGATCATTGTCGGTCAACGGGCGGAACGTCAGCAGGCTCGGCTTGCGCGAAAGCATCTCACGGCCATCCTTGGTGAAGGACACCAGGCCGCCCTGCGCCTTGGAAAGCAACGCCTCACGTCCACGGGCACGCATGCCGGCATTCCAACGGCCATTGGTAATCGTAACGTCGCTCGCGGCACCGTCGACTTCGGAACCCTCGCCGGAGCAAGCTTCGCAATCGCAACGAACAACGGTCGTGAACTGACCGAACGTTACTTCGAACCCGGCCGGAGCCCAGTCCGTGGCCGTGGCCAAACGCTGATCAACCTCGTACGTAATCTCATACGAGCCGTCCGGCAACGCATCGCCAACGTAGCTTGCGGTCAAATCGCACGTCGAGGGGAACTCGATATCAAACCGTTCGGAGGCTCCGGCCGCAACGTCGAAACGATAATCCGCATGCCAGCATTCCACGCCGTTGACCAACGCGCGGGCCGTGAACACATAATCGGCGGTGGAAACGAACAGATTCTCATTGCGAATCGTCACACCATGCTCATCCGGCTCAATCTTCACATTCGCATACAGCTGCTTGACTTCCTGCGCCTTGGGAGACGCAGTGCGGTCGGCGAAGATGATGCCGTCACCGGAGAACTCGTAATCATTGGGCTTGTCATCCCAATCACCGCCATACGTCAAACGCTCGGTACCATCCGGAAGACGCTGGAAGAGCGCCTGATCGATGTAATCCCAAATGAAACCGCCCTGATACTGCTCGTAACGCTCCAGCTCGGTATACAGATGCATACCGCCAACGGAATTGCCCATGGCATGCATATACTCGCATGAAATATACGGCTTCTTGGGATCCGATTCAAGATACTGCGCAATCTCCGCCGGCTTGGCATACATGCGGCTCTCCATATCGGAAATATCCTCGAACTCACGATTCCAGAACACACCCTCATAATGCGTTGGACGCAGCGAATCGTTCTCATGCACGAAATCGCTCATGGCCTTGAACACGGTGCCCGCATACGATTCATTGCCCAACGACCAGATCACCACAGCCGGATGATTGTAATCGCGGCGCATCATCGACTCGATGCGATCCACACACGCATCCCGCCATTCCGGCTTACTGCCCGGCACATTGGTATCGGCGGTAACCGGCTCGCTCGGAGCGGTCCACGAACCATGAGACTCGAGATTGGTCTCATCGATCATATAAACGCCATACTCATCGCACAGCTCATACCAACGTTTCTGATTCGGATAATGCGAAGTACGCACGGCATTGATGTTGTGCTGCTTGAAGAACCTGATGTCAAACAACATGTCCTCCTCGGTCACCGCACGACCACGACGCGCATCAAATTCATGACGATTCACACCCTTGAACACGATACGCTTGCCATTGAGCTTCATCACGCCGTTCTCAATGGCGAAATGACGGAAACCGATGCGCTCGCGATCCACTTCGACTACGGTGCCGTCCTCGCCGTACAGCGTCAGGCTGAGCGTGTACAGATTCGGCTCTTCGGCGCTCCACGGGGAGATGTTCTCAATGCCGGTTTGCAGGGTGATTGTTTCGCCAACCTGCATTTCGTCGGACTGCCATACGAGGGTTCCGTTCGAATCGATGAGAGTTGCCACGGCTTTGGCGGCTGCGACGGGATTGCTGACGTCGGCCGTGAACGCAAGTGTCGCGTTCGCATTGACGGCATTGAAGTCGGGATCGATCTTCCAGTCTCGTACGTGGGCCGCGGGGATTGCGGTCAGCTCCACGCTGCGATACAGGCCGTGCAGGCGCCAGAAATCCTGGTCTTCCAGCCACGTGGCGCTGCTGTATTCGTAGCATGCGACCGCCAGAGTGTTGTTGCCTTCCTGAATGGCGTCGGTCACATCGAATTCACTCGGAGTGAAGGAGTCTTCGGCATATCCGACGAATTTGCCGTTGAGCCACACGTAGATGGCGGTGGAGGCCGCGTGGAAGGTGAGGGTGACCTGGCGGTTCTCGCGAATCGCGCACGTCACTGCGGGAGATGGGGTGAACGTCTTGCGGTAGAGCGCCATGTGGTTGTGTTCGGGGATATTCGGCTGCTGTGGATCCTCATGGCCGTCCCACGGGTACTGCACGTTGACGTACTGCGGCTTGAGCAGTCCGGATGTTTCCAGATTGGACGGCACTTCGATGGCCTGGAATTCGCTTTGCGCATGTTCGTCATCGATGTAATCGGCCAGGAATCCCGTTTCGGCGGTGTCGGTGACTTTGACCTGCCATTGTCCATCGAGCTTTTGTTTGAGACTGGTCGGTTCGTTTGCGAGCGGCTCATGGTCGTAGAAACGGTGGCTTGAGTGTGCCTGGAGGCGATTGACCGCGAAGATGGTGGGGTCGGTCAGCCATGATTCCTGTGCTTCGGTTGCGGAGAAGATGTGAGACATGTTCTGCCTGCTCTCTTTCTGTATGGTTTGTTCACTGCTTTGTGTACAAGGCGTAAAAACATTAACTAGATAATGGTAACTTTTTTTATTAAGTTTTGCAAATCACGGAAAGACCGTTTGCGAGGTGTTGCAAGTTCGTGGTACGTGCTACTGTGACTGCTGAAACGTATAGCAGTGATCCGTTATCAGCGGGGAGCTTCCGGAAGAACGGCCGGGTGCAATCGCAAGATATGCGCAAGGCTCAGTAGAACCGGCGGGATCGGCCCGAACAGCCGAACTACAAGCGGTCGCAATCGTCGATGAAAGAAAAAGGCGGATGTGGCAAGCGAGGTGGTACCGCGGTGGCGGGAGCGCGATGGAAATCGCATGAACGGCATCGTCCTCGTAAGGGTAAGAAACAGATGAAATGCCAAGCGAGGAGCATACGGTGAGCGAAACCACCAATCATGTGTATCCGAAGGCTGCTGCCGGTGAGCAGAGCGCCAATGTTGCGCCGAACCCCAGCTTCCCGAAGCTGGAAGAGTCCGTGCTCGACTATTGGGAGAAGGACGACACCTTCAACAAGTCCGTGGAACGCCGCGAATCCGGCGACCACAGCCAGAACGAATTCGTATTCTTCGACGGTCCGCCGTTCGCCAACGGCCTGCCGCACTACGGCCACCTTCTGACCGGCTACGCGAAGGACGTGATTCCGCGTTACCAGACCATGAAGGGCCACAAGGTCAACCGTGTGTTCGGATGGGACACCCACGGCCTGCCGGCCGAGCTTGAAGCCCAGAAGGAACTGGGCATCGATTCCGTCGACCAGATCAAGGAAATCGGCATCGACAAGTTCAACGACGCATGTCGCGCGTCCGTGCTCAAGTACACCAACGAATGGCAGGATTACGTGCACCGCCAGGCCCGTTGGGTCGATTTCGAGCATGGTTACAAGACCCTGAACATTCCGTACATGGAATCCGTGATGTGGGCCTTCAAGCAGCTGTACGACAAGGGCCTGGCCTACCAGGGCTACCGCGTGCTGCCGTACTGCCCGAAGGATCAGACTCCGCTTTCCGCGCACGAACTGCGCATGGACGCCGACGTGTATCAGGATCGCCAGGACACCACCGTGTCCGTGGCCGTGAGGCTGCGTGACGAGGAAGACGCCTATGCGGTGTTCTGGACCACCACGCCGTGGACCGTTCCGACCAACTTCGCCATCGTGGTGGGCGCCGACATCGACTATGTCGAGGTTCGTCCGATCGAAGGCAAGTTCGCGGGCAAGAAGTTCTATCTCGGCAAGCCGCTGCTCGGCTCCTACGCCAAGGAACTCGGCGAGAACTATGAGATCGTTCGTGAGCTCAAGGGCGCCGAAATGGAAGGCTGGCGCTACTACCCGGTGTTCCCATACTTCGCGGGCGACGAGAACGCGGTCGAAGGCAAGGTCCCGGGACCGGAAGGTTACCAGAAC
>CAVEVJ010000135.1:0-7809 GCA_963619075.1 Acidaminococcaceae bacterium | reverse complement strand
TGTCGCCGGAGTAGTGGATGCCACCGTCGGCGATGCACGGAACACCAGCGGCACGGCAGGCCTGAGCAGCCTCGTAGACCGCGGTGAGCTGCGGCACGCCAACGCCGGCCACCACGCGGGTGGTGCAGATGGAGCCAGGTCCGACACCGACCTTGACAGCGTCGACACCGGCGTCGATCATGGCCTGAGCGCCCTGACGGGTGGCCACGTTGCCGCCGATGATGTCAACGCCCGCAAAAGCGGAATCGGACTTCAGACGACGAATCATGTCGAGCGCGAGCTTTGCCTCGCCGTTCGCGGTATCGACCACGAGCACGTCAACGCCGGCTTCCATCAGAGCGGAGGCACGGTTATAGGCGTCGCCCAGGAATCCGATGCCGGCGGCAACGCGCAGACGGCCCTGCTCATCCTTGGTGGCGTCCGGATACTGCTCGGTCTTGACGAAGTCCTTCACGGTGATCAAACCGGTCAGGTGGCCTTCTTCGTCGACCAGCGGCAGCTTCTCAACCTTGTGCTTGGCCAGCAGGTCGTGGGCGTCTTCCTTGGAGATATTGGACGGGCCGGTGACCAGGTTCTCGCGGGTCATGACCTCGGAGACCTTGAGACGGTCATAGTCCTCGGAAGCGATGAAACGCATGTCACGGTTGGTAATCACGCCGACGAGCTTGTTTTCCTTGTCGACGACCGGCAGACCGGAGATATGGAAGCGTCCGCACAGCTTGTCGAGATCGGCGAGGGTCACGTCCGGGCTCACGGTCAGAGGATTACTGATCATACCGGATTCGGAACGCTTGACGATATCGACCTGAGCGGCCTGATCGTCGATGGAGAGGTTACGGTGCAGCACGCCGATACCGCCGTTACGTGCCATGGCGATCGCCATGTCGGACTCGGTGACGGTATCCATTGCGGCGGAGATGGCCGGAACCTTCATCGTGATATTACGGGTCAGGTGGGTGGTGGTGTCCACTTCGGACGGAATGACATCCGTCTCGTTCGGCAGCAGCAGCACATCGTCGTATGCGAGGCCAAGCTGAGCGAAAATCGGAGGAAGTGGAGCGTACGTGGAATCTGCATTCATATCAGGAATTGTAGCCATAGGCATACTGTAGAAATGTGGTAGGACTTAACGCGACACGACTTCCGCACCGCTTCCGTCATACCACTTCAGCCTCTCTACTTCGCAAGTTTTTCCGACCTGTTTTCCTCACGTATCTCCGGAATGCGGTTCTTCAGATACGGGTACATGGTGGCCACCGTCAGCAACGCCATCGCGATGAGGAATCCGACCAGCACGTATCTTGCTTTGAAGAACAACGTCATAATCGAACCGAATGCGATCAACGCCGCCCACCCCCACAAAATCAGCACGGCCCCTTGCACGGAGTGGCCGATGCGCAGCATGCGGTGATGCAGGTGCATGCGGTCGGGATGCATCGGCGACTGTCCCTTGCGCAGACGGCGAACAATCGCAAGACACATGTCGAGAATCGGCAGGAACAGCACGAGGATCGGCAGCAGAATCGGCATGAACACCGGCAGATAGATGCTGGCGTGAATGCTGGCCGGGTCGAGACGGCCGGTCATGACGATCGACGCGCAGGTAATCAGGTAGCCGAGCAGCATCGAGCCCGAATCTCCCATGAACAGTTTCGCCGGATGCCAATTGTGCATGAGGAATCCCACGCACATGCCGACCATCGCAATGTCGATCAGTGTTGCCATGGAAGCGTACGATGGCGAGCTGCGTGCGATGATATACGAGTAGATGGCGAACGCGATGCCGCCTATCGCCACGATTCCGGAAGACAATCCGTCCAGTCCGTCCACGAAATTGACGGCGTTGATGGATGCAACGATCAGGAACGCCGTGATGGCCATGGAAAGGCTCGGCGATGCGGTTACCAGGGAGCCGAGCGGCAGCGAAATGATCTGCAGACCACCCCATGCCACGAACACGGAGATCAGCAGCTGTCCGGCAAGTTTGAGCATCCAGTCAAGGTCCCATAAATCGTCGGCCATTCCCAACAGACTGATCATGATGGCGCCTGCGAGGATCACCCATGCCTGCTGCGATTCCCGGAACAATCCTTCGATGAACGGAATGCGCGACGCGAACAGCATGGACACCGTGAAACCGATCAGCATGCCCAGACCGCCCAGTCGCGGTGTCGGAATGGTATGCACGTCTCGCGCCCTCACCTCGCCGACCGCACCGATTTCGATGGCGACATGCCGAATCAGAGGCGTGATCAGATACGTGACCCCGCCCGCAATAGCCGCAATGAACAGATAGATTCTCATATGCCTAAAGCACCGCCATTCACAGTCAGGGCCTTCCGAATCGTGGTCGAGCGAATCACTCCCTCTCGAAGCACCGTAATGCCGTCACGCTCATGATGATCCGCGGCGACCACCGTGGACGCCACATGTCCGGGAGTCGCACCCCCGTCAAGATACAAGTCGACTGACTCCCCCAAAGCCGCCACCGCTTCCTGAACGGTCTGCGCGCTTTCCTCCCCGGATCGGTTCGCGCTGGTCGCGGCCAGCGGACCTGTGGCACGCAGCACGCGCAAGGCCTCCGCGGAATTCGGAATACGCACTCCCTGGGTGACCATGCCTGTGGCCGGATCCGTGCGCACCGTGGCCAAGGAGCAGTCCCCTTCGGCCTGCGCGATTGGCGAGAACGGCCCCGGCATGAACATGGCGGCCAGTCGGTTCAACGGCACCGGCAGATAAAGATGCAGTTTCTCCATGCTTTCGATCGTCGGCAACAGCACCTGCAACGACTTGAATCTCGGCCGGTTCTTCGCCGTGAAGATTTTGCGGATCGCTTCGACGTTACGTGGATCGCAGGCCACGCCGTACACCGTGTCCGTAGGAATCACGATCAGTCCTCCGTCACGCACGACCTGTACCGCTTGTGCAAGGGATTCGTCGGTAATGGCGCGGATTTCGCTCATGACACCTCCCAATTGGCCGTATTGACCCCACCATTGTAATGCACGGAATGATGGCGACGGCAACACGGCCGATTCCTTACGATGATTGAAATATCACGCTTTTTCCGCCACGAGATACCGTGGCCGGTTCGTATAGTCGTTTCGAACGAGCACGTCCGTGAAACCGTGCGCATTGGCGTATGCCGCAAGCCGGTCGCCCTGCGTGATGTCATGTTCCATGACCAGCAGTCCGCCTTGCCTGAGCAGCCCGGCAGCACGGTCGATGATGAGCTCAGGAATGAGCGTTCCATCCGCGGAACCGCCATATAGTGCCATTTGAGGATCGTAATCGCGTACTTCCGGCTGCTGCGGCACATCCGTCAACGGCACGTACGGCGGATTCGTGAGCACGATGTCGACCGTTCCGTCCAGCTGGCTCAAAGTCGGGTTGAGCGTCGCGTCGGCGATTTCCAGATGGTAGTTGCTGGCGATGCTGGGGTATATCCTCGCTGTCTCGTCGAGATTGCGGCGCGTCCATTGCGCGGTCCGCTCGCTTTTCTCGACGGCCCAGACCTCGCTTCCGGGCATTTCGGTAGCGAACGCCAGCCCTATCGCACCGCTTCCCGCGCACAGATCGACCGCACGCGCGGCATACATGCCGTGTTTGGTCGCCCAATCGATGCCTTCCTGAACGATCAGCTCGGTTTCCGGACGTGGAATGAACACTCCCGGGCCGACTTTCAGATCAAGATAGCGAAACGGAGCGTGACCGGTGATGTGTTGCAGCGGTTCGCGTTTCACGCGACGATCCACCATGGCGTGGAATTCGGAAAGCGCGGTCTGCACGGATTGCGCAGTGTCCACCGTCTGCATTCCCCGTAAGACGCGCCCCGCGCGAGTTACGGCAAGGTCTTCGACATTGCTTCCCATCAGCATGGCCTTGTCCACGTCCTGCAGTTGCGTTCCAAACGCTTCGGCGCACAGCAGTTTGGCGTCATGCTCCGGAGTGTCGACTCCCGCCACGCGCAGCATGGCCGCGGCGGAACGCACTATTTCGAATACGGTCGCCACAGCGCGCCTTACTTCTGGTTGGCCAGACGATCCGCCTCATCCGCCTGGATGTCGCTGTCGATCACGGCCTGCAGATCGCCGTCGAGCACCGCGTCGAGGTTGTACGCCTTATAGTTCGTACGATGGTCGACGATGCGGTTTTCCGGGAAGTTGTAGGTGCGGATGCGCTCGGAACGATCCAGCGAACGCACCTGCGAGTGGCGCATGTCGGCGGCCTGCGCGGCCTCCTCCTCATGCTTCATGGCCAGCAGGCGGCTCTTGAGCACGCGCAATGCGGCCGCGCGATTCTGGATCTGGCTTTTCTCATCCTGCATGCTCACCACGATGCCGGTGGGGATGTGGGTCATGCGAACCGCGGAATACGTGGTGTTCACGGACTGTCCGCCGGGGCCGGAGCTCATGAAGATGTCGATTTTCAGATCCTTCTGATCGATTTCGATCTCGTCATCGTCCTCGTCGGCTTCCGGGAATACGATCACGCCGGCCGCGGATGTTTGGATGCGCCCCTGCGATTCGGTCACGGGAATGCGCTGCACTCGGTGCACGCCGCCCTCGTATTTGAGCGACGCCCACACGCCCTCTTCCGGAGAAGGGGTTCCCTTCGCGCGAATCGCGAGCTGCACGTCCTTGACACCGCCCAATTCGGTGGTGTTCTCGCTCTGCAAGACAACGGACCAACCGCGCTTCTCCGCGTAACGCATGTACATGCGCAGCAGATCGCCGGCGAACAGCGCGGCTTCCTCGCCGCCGGTGCCTGCCTTGATCTCCATGATCGTGTCTCGCGCATCATCCGGATCACGCGGAATCAGCGCGGTGCGAAGCTTCTCCTCGACCACGGGAAGCTCGCTCTCCAATCGCTTGGCCTCTTCGGCGAAGTCGGGATCCTCCGAAGCCATCTCCTTGGCCGCCTCCAAATCGTCCTTCACCTGCAGATACGCGGTGTAGGCGGAGACGATGACGCCGAGTTCTGCATGACGACGGCCCATCTTGCGCATTTTGTCGGGATCGGACGCGATCCGAGGCTCGGCCATCTGCTGTTCGATATTGCGGTATTCCTCTAGCGCGGTAGCCGCCGCGGGAAACTGTTCGTCTGCCAATGTACGCCTTTTCTATCTGATTGAATCTGCGTTCCGACGGAAAACGCATCGTCGGGATCTGCTCAACTTGTACATCATATAAGGTGGCCCGGAAACGAAGAACGCCAGCCCGTAATGGACTGGCGTTCTTTCATTGCCTCAAGACAATAAGACTCACTTGGCCTTCTTGCCGTAACGCTTCTCGAAGCGAGCCACGCGGCCGCCGGTGTCGAGAATCTTCTGCTTGCCGGTGTAGAACGGGTGGCAGCTGGAGCACACGTCGGCGGTCAGGTGATCGCCCTTGACGGTGGAACGGGTGACGAAGGTGTTGCCGCAAGAGCAGGTAACCTGCACTGCGTGATAATCAGGATGAATACCCTGCTGCATAGTTGTCTCCTAGAGATTCGGGGGACCCGGGTCGCAATGCCCCGATGGCAGAGCGTGAACCGGATAACCTGTCAGATGGTAGCAAAGGGTATGGATGACCGCCCGTGAGATGCCGTCCGAAAGACAAAGAAGCCCTTGGAACCTCACGATTCCAAGGGCCTTCCGGTGGGACGCCAGGGGCTTGAACCCTGGACCGGCGGATTATGAGTCCGATGCTCTAACCGACTGAGCTAGCGTCCCACATTGCGCACCGCTTCACGATGCCAACTTTGTTAGTCTAGCAAAGGGCTGGACTATCCAAGAAAATGCAGCGGGTTCGAGATGAAGGAACGCAATCCTATTTCGGCGGCGCCGATCAATGCCGGACGTTCCACAACATCAGCCATGAGAACACGCGCCTGCACTTCCGGGTAGGCCAGGGTCTGAGGACGAACCATGCGTTCAATCCGGCGAATCAGGTCGGGTTCGAAATGAGCCCAAAGGCCGCCCATCACCACCGTGTCGACGTCGCACACATTGATGGTGGACGTGATAACCGACGCTATGGCCTCCAACGCCTTCTCCACCACGGCGACCGTTTTGGCGTCGCGCTGCCTCCAACGCTCCACCAACTCGGCGATGGCGCTTCGAGTCGCAGCCGCGTCGCTGCTGGCGATTCCCGCGGCGCTGACCATGGAGCGGCGGCCAGCATACACTTCCAGACATCCCCTGCGACCGCAACGGCAGACCGGACCACGCATATCGACGGAAACATGCCCCAGCTCACCGCCAAAACCATGGTCTCCGGGAACCACTCGGCCGTCACGAATCACCGCACCGCCGATGCCGACGTCCGTCGACATGTAGATGAACGAATCCGTCGGTTCGATCTGCCCGTAGTTCCTGCGCTGCGTGGCATACCCAGGAACCTGGGCGAGCGCCGCGGCGTTTGCCTCGTTGCATACGACCGGCTTCAGCCTTGACACCACGCCGAACTGGCTCAGATCCATTTTTTCCCAGGAAAGGTTCCGCGCGCCCAACAGCCAACGGTCTTCCATCACCAGACCAGGCAGCGCCAGACCTACTCCGGCAAGGGTATACCCTTTGTCTTCCAACGATTTCTGCTGATCGACCGTCAATTCGTCAAGTTTCGAGAAAACCTCTTCGGCACTCGGATTCGACATATCGGCGTCAACCCATTCCTCCGCCACCACGGAACCGTCGATGTCGATCACCGTAATGCCGTAGCCGTCGGTATTGGCCTGCAATCCGATGCCGCAGAATCTCCCGCCCTTCACCATCAGGGGGATGCTGGGACGGCCATACAGCGATTGCCCCGACGGAGACCCCTCCTCGAGGACGCCGTTGTCGAGCAGCAGTGAGACGAGGACCGACATGGTGGCCTTGGTGAGCCCCGTCTCCTTGGCAAGGTCGGCGCGGCTGAGCGGATCGCTGGAATGCAACAAGGTTTCGATGACCACGGAAAGATTGTGGTTACGCAAATCATCTTGGTTGATACTCCGCAATGAAGCCATACCAATCCCCTTCCAAAGCGTCTTTGCTGAAATCGCATCGAATCAGCCGGTTGAGCCAATTTATGATGCTACACTAGACATTATAGTTCGTTCATCTAACTAATTAAACGAAACCGGCGCGTGTGTCACCGAACGGTCCGAACGATTCAAACAGATTCGAACGGTTCATCACGCACGGCTTCATTGCAAGGAGGCACAAATGACTCAACAGCTTGTGGCCGGTGTCGACACCTCGACCCAGTCCTGCAAGGTGCGCATCACCGACGCGCAGACCGGCGAAATGGTGCGATTCGGCCAAGCCAAGCACCCCAACGGCACTTCCATCGACCCGAAATATTGGTGGGACGCCTTCCAGGAGGCGGCACAACAGGCGAGTGGCCTTGACGACGTCGAAGCGATCGCCGTCGGCGGACAGCAGCACGGCATGGTGATTCTCGACAAGCAAGGCAATGTGATCCGTGACGCCATGCTGTGGAACGACGTGAGCTCTGCCCCCCAGGCCGCGGCACTCATTGAAAAGATGGGCGAGGCCCCCGCGCAGGAAGGCGAGCCGGAAGACGTGATCGCCCGCGGCAAGCAGCGTTGGGTCAAGGCCGTAGGCTCCTCCCCCGTCGCATCCTTCACCCTCACCAAGGTGGCCTGGGTAGCCGAGAACGAGCCGGAGAACGCGAAGAAGATTGCCGCCATCTGCCTGCCCCACGATTGGCTGAGCTGGCGCATCGCCGGCTACGGACCGGTCGCCGAAGGTGAGGACGCGCATCTCGAAGCCCTGTTCACCGACCGCTCCGACGCCTCCGGCACCATTTACTACGATGCCGC
>CAVEVJ010000134.1:0-8193 GCA_963619075.1 Acidaminococcaceae bacterium | reverse complement strand
TCTTCAAGCAGCTTCTCGCGGGTGAGTACGGACTTTGGTTTGCGCGCCAGCGTGGCCAGCAAATCGAATTCCGTCGGGGTCAGATGCACTTGCTCGCCGTTGACGGTGACGATGCGCTGGGCCGGATCGATGACCAAGGATCCGAAATCGAGGAGTTTCTCGTTTTCGGAGTTCTTGGCGATGACCTTCGCCCTGTCCACGCGGCGAAGCAACGCCTTACACCGGGCTATGAGCTCTCGCATGGAGAAGGGCTTGGTCATGTAATCGTCGGCTCCGGCACCGAGGCCGATCACCTTGTCGGCCTCATCATCGCGTGCCGTCAGAATCAGCACGGGAACCGGCCGCTCCGCGACAATCCGCTTGGTCGCCTCAAGACCATCCATCACGGGAAGCATGATATCCATGATTACCAGGTCCGGCCTCAACTGGGCCGCCGCCTGAACAGCGCTGGCGCCGTCGGATGCGACTCTCGCCGTCCAACCTTCCGCCGTGATGCGCTGTGCGATGGCGGTGGCCAGTGTCGGCTCGTCTTCGACCACCAAAACGGTGCGCGGGGTTACTGTGGTTTGTGCTGATGAGTTGAGCATAGCGTTCCGCCTTTCTCAGAGTTCCGGCTTCAAGAATACTGCTCCAAGTGCCGGGACGGTGATTTTCGCGGACCAGTCGCGGGAATGATACTCTCCCTCGACAGCTTCGAACGTGCCGTTGTGAATGCCGGAACCTCCATAGATTGCATCATCCGTGGTCAGCACTTCGGCCCACTTGCCACCCTTGGTGAGTGGCACCTGGTAATCCTGCCATGCCTCGCCGGAGAAGTTCACGACCACGACCATCTGTTCGCCGTTTTTGCCGATGCGGACGAAGCTCAGCGTGTTGTGATCGGCGTCGTCGCTGGTGAGCCACTGGAATCCAGCGGGATCGAAATCCTGGCTCCACAGTTCCGGGGATTCCTTGTACAGCGCGTTCAGGTCGGCCACAAGCTTCTGCACGCCCTGATGCTCAGGCCACTCAAGGGCATCCCAATCGAGGGAGCCATCGTGATCCCACTCGCCATACTGCGCCAGCTCGTTGCCCATGAAGGTCAGGTTCTTGCCCGGATGCGCCCACTGGTAGGCGAACAGGGTGCGCACTCCTGCGTACTTCTGCCAGTCGTTGCCGGGCATCTTGCCGAAGACGGAACCCTTGCCGTATACGACCTCATCGTGGCTGATCGGCAACACATAGTGCTCCGAGTAGGCATACACCATCGAGAAGGTGATTTCGTTGTGATGCCACTTGCGGTTAATCGGCTCCTCATGCAGGTACTGCAGGGTGTCATGCATCCAGCCCATATTCCACTTAAGGCCGAATCCCAGACCGCCGGCATCCGTGGGGGCGGTGATGCCCGGGTACGCGGTGGATTCCTCGGCGATCATCATGATGCCGGGATTGTTCTTGTACGCGGTGGCGTTCGCTTCCTTGAGGAAGTCGATAGCTTCGAGGTTCTCGCGTCCGCCATAGATGTTCGGACGCCACTGTCCGTCCTCGCGGCTGTAATCGAGGTACAGCATCGAGGAAACCGCATCGACTCGAAGGGCGTCGACATGGTACTCGTCAAGCCAGAAGCATGCGTTGGCAACAAGGAAGTTGCGTACTTCACGACGGCCGAAGTTGAACACATAGGTTCCCCAATCCGGGTGTTCTCCGCGCATCGGATCCGGATCCTCGTACAGCGGGGTACCGTCGAAACGTCCCAGCGCGAACGCATCCTTCGGGAAGTGGGCCGGGACCCAGTCCATGATCACGCCGATGCCGGCCTGGTGCAGCTTGTCCACGAGGTATTTGAAATCGTCCGGTCCGCCCAGACGCGAGTCAACCGCGTAATAGCCGGTCACCTGGTAGCCCCAAGAGCCGGAGAACGGATGCTCCGCGAGGGGCATGAACTCCACGTGGGTGAAGCCTTCCTTCTGGACGTAGGGCACGAGCTTGTCGGCAAGTTCGCGGTAGTTGGAAATCTCCTTGCGCCAACTGGAAGCCTGAACCTCGTAAATGCTCACAGGGCCGTTGTGCGAATCGCTGACGGCGCGCTCCTCCATCCAGAAGCCGTCTTCCCAGCTGTGGGTCGAATCCACGACGATGGAACCGGTGCGCGGAGGGATTTCATGCGACCTTTCCATCGGGTCGGCCTTCATCGTCCACTCGTTGTTGGCGTTGAGGATCTCGTACTTGTAGATCTGGCCGTCGCCGATGCCCGGAACGAACAGCTCCCAAACGCCGGAAGATCCGAGCTCACGCATCGCATGCGTGCGTCCGTTCCATCCGTTGAAGTCTCCCACCACGCGCACGGCGTGTGCGTTCGGGGCCCAAACGGTGAACGCGGTGCCTTCCAGAGGCTCGCCGACCTTGCCGTCGGAAGAACCCATGGGATCGTCAAAGCGCAACACATGGGCGCCGAGGGCTTCCCAAAGACGTTCGTGACGGCCTTCGCCGAACAGATACGTGTCCATGTCGCCGATGGTGGGCAGATAACGGTATGGGTCATCGGAGACGATTACCGTGCCGTCCTCGTATTCGGCGCGCACGCGGTAATCGGGAACCCCGAATCCCTCATCGGTTTCAACGCTTTTGACGATGGCACGGAACACGCCATTGTGTTCGTGCTCGGCTTCGGACTCGCCGTCCCGGGTGATGATCGTCACGGTTTTCGCCAAAGGACGCAGCACGCGGATCGTAACGGCATCCGCATGCTCGCCGGAACCGAGGTGCCCGCCGAGCACTTCGTGTGGGTTGTAGTACGTACCGTTGCTTACTGCATCCAGGTCGCCCTGATTCACAGGAACGGCAACGACATCTTCATTGATCTTGGATTCTGTAACCATGGCAAAAGTGTAAGCACGAAAAGGCGAAAAATGGCTTCGTGTCGCGCTTTATTTTTGATTTCGCGCGTGTTTCTAGGCAAGTCCGCCCCTAGTGGCATAATAATTCGGGTTTTTGTGTAAGATTCTACGGAGGATTCATGGGTTACAAGGTTGGCGACATGGTCGTCTATCCGCGTCACGGCGCTGCGAAGGTAGAGGCCATCACCGAACGGACTGTAAAAGGAGTGACTCGCGAATACCTGCAGCTGTCGGTGTTGTCTTCCGACGGTCTGGTCATCAATGTTCCGGTGGACAATGCCAAGAAGGTTGGCGTCCGCGACATCGTCGACGCCAACGAAGTGGCGAAGGTGTTTGAGATTCTGCGCACTCCGATCATTGAGAAGGAAATGAACTGGTCTCGTCGTTACAAGCTGAACGTCGAGAAGATCGCTACCGGTGATGTCAACAAGATCGCCGAAGTCGTGCGCGATCTCGCCCAGAGGGACGTTGACGAACATGGTCTGTCCGCCGGTGAGAAGCGTATGCTTACCAAGGCGCGCAGCATCCTCACCTCCGAAATCTCGCTTTCCGAGGACCTTGATGAAAGCGAGGCGCAGCGTCTGCTTGATGTGAATCTTGGATATGAGCCGGCTCAGCCGGGGGATGAGGAGCATCATACCGAAGCTCCGCAGGAGGCCGCCATGGATACGTTGGCCCGTGTTGAGGCCGAAAGCAAGAAGTCGAGGAAGAAGTAAGGCGTTCGCGATGCGTATCGGACAGGGTTTTGATGCCCATCGATTCGCCGCCCATGATTCAGGCAAGCCGTTATGGCTTGCCTGTTTGCTTTGGGATGGTGGTGGCATTGAAGGCGATTCCGATGGCGATGTTGCCGCACACGCGTTGATCGACGCGTTGCTGTCCGCTGCGAACCTGGGAGACATTGGCACGTTGTTCGGAGTCGGAGCGTCTTCCGAAGGCGCGGGAAAGCATGGGGATGAGATGCTCCGCACTACGGTCGAACATTTGCGTGTGAACGGGTTCAGACCGGTGAGCGCCAGCGTGGTGGTGATTGCGAACCGCCCGAAGATCGGTCGCCGACGTCTTGAGGCGTGCAGCGCGCTGTCGGCCGCGATCGGTTGCGAAGTGTCGTTGACGGCCACCACGACCGATGGCATGGGATTCACCGGCGAGGGTGAAGGCATCGCCGCCGTGGCCAACGCATTGGTGGAACCGCTCGAATAGATCTCCCGGCAGGCTCCCGGGAATGTCACAGGATCGGACGTGCCTTCAACGGCCAATCCTTCGCCTTCGTCTCGAAGATTTTGGCCACGGCCCAGAACAGTGTGGAAATCGTTACGATGATGAAGCTTGGAGGAGCGGGGAACATCGCGGAAATCACCAGTCCGCCCCAGATGGAGATGAGGCATATCGCCGTCGAGCAGAGTATCGCCTTGAACGGCGAGCTGGTCATGATGTTGGCCGTCGCGGCAGGTGTGATGACCAATGCGAAGATGAGCAGTGTGCCCACGGCCGGAACTGCGATGGTGATCACTCCAGCCATGATCACCATGAAGCAGACGTTCATGAATCCCACAGGTACGCCCTTCGCCTGTGCCACCTGTTCGTCAAGGGAGCTGAACAGCAGCGGCCTGTAGATCACGGACAACACGATCAGCAGAACCACGTCAAGCAAAGCGAATCCGACGATCTGCCCGGATGTGATCGTCAGAATCGAGCCGAAAAGAATCGACTGCATCTGCTGAGATGCGGAGCTGGACAATCGTGTGAAGAACAATCCCATGCCGGTGGCGAACGCGAGTACCGTGCCGGTGGCGATTTCGCGTTGGCTGGCTTTCTTTCCCAGCGCTCCGATCACCAGCGCCCCTCCCAGCGCGAATATGCCAAGACCTGCGGAGACGGGAAGACCGAGCAGAACCGCTCCTGTGGCTCCCGGAAGCCCGATATGCGCCAACGCGTGCGCGGCGAAGGTGGAATGGCGGGCTATGGTGAAATATCCCATGACTCCGGCGGCCAGCGCGATGCACAACCCCGCCAGGAAGGCGTTGACCATGAACGGCGCGCTGAGGGTGGAGATCCAGTCCGGATCGAAGGAAAAGGAGATGCCTGACATAGCTGGTTTCACGCTTCCTGGGAATGGTTGTGATTGTGGAACGCCGCGATATGTTCCACGGGATGTTCGTCAAACGTTCTTTGGGGCTGCTCATGGTCGTTCGGGGTGACGAACATGTCTCCCTGAGGTGTGGTGACCACCTGTACCGTGGTGCCGTACAGATGGGTGAGCAGATCGGAGTCGAGCACTTCGTCCATGGCCGCGTAATGTGGGTGGCCGTCGAGCAGATATACGGCTCCGGTAAGGATGTGCAACAGCATGTTCAGGTCGTGCGACACGATTTGGATGGTCATGCCGAGCTCGCGGTTGAGTTTGTCCAGCACCTGCACGGTGGCGCGCTGGCTCGCCAGATCGAGGTTGGCGAGCGGCTCGTCGAGCATGAGGAGTTTGGGATCCGAAACCAGTGCCTGTGCGATGGCCACACGCTGGCGCAATCCTCCGGACAATTCCGACAGGCGGTATCGTGCTTTGTCCGCAAGGCCTACGAATTCCAATGCCTCGTGGGCCTTCGTCTTCTGTTTTTTGGTGATTGGATGGATACCGAAGCGCGTTCCCGTCAATCCAAGTAGCACTGATTGCTCCGCTGTGATGTTCGATTCGATGTCGGAGGCGTAGCTTTGCGGAACATACCCGATGCGATGGTTCATGGTTCCCGCCGGCTTGCCCAATACGGTTATGCTGCCGCTCGATGTGCGGATCAATCCCAGTTCGGCCTTCATCATGGTTGTTTTGCCGGCTCCGTTCGTGCCGACGATGGCCGTCACCGAACCGCTGGGAATGCAGAACGTGCCGTGTTTCCAGATGGTGGTTCCGCCGCGTTGCACGCAGGCGTCGTCGAATACGATGCATGGTTCGCTTTGAGCGGGCATGGCTACTCCTTAATGGCTCTTCGAGTATGGTTGCAAATAGTGTTGACAATCATTCTCAATAAGACGTTACGGATGCCGGATGAATAGCAATGGGGCCGTCTTCTCGCATCTCGAACGAAAAGACGGCCCCTAATGAAACCTGTGCCGTTACTTGCCGGGATCCGGCTGCGCGGCGTCGGAAGTCGAATCCGATGAGGTTCCGCTGTCGTCGGAGGACTCGCTCGACGCATCGCCCGACTCGTCGGAGGACTCGCTTTCACTCTGTTCATCGAACAGCGTGGTCAGCGATTCGACCAGAGAGCAGATCCATGCGGTCAGACTTTCCTGGTCGGACGGCATCTGCTCGGTGACGTCGAAGACGGGAAGCTCCGATTTGTTGGCGGTGCCGGTCAGCATGTTCGTTGAGTCGCTGGACGCCTGCGCGTTGTTGACGAGCACGTCGACCTTGTGTTTTTCCAGAAGCTCCTGGAATTCCTGCAGGTCGGCCGGCGCGGGTTCGCTTTCGGATGCGGCCGACTGCAGATATCCTTCGGGGGTTTTGTCCTCCACCCCCATGTCGCTGAGCAGATAGTATGCGACCGATTCGGTGGCCGCATACGCGGCATCCGAATGCTTGTCGCTGAACGACTTCATCGCCTGTTCGACTTTGTCCTCGCCTTTCTGCCATGAGGCGAGTTTTTTGGTGAAGTACTTCTTGCGCGATGGCATGATGCGACTATAAGTATCGGCCAGCTCCTTCGCCATGGCGTTGCGTGCGTCGTTGGAGAACCACAGGTGCGGATTGTCTCCCTCGGCGGCTCCGACCATTTGCGCGGCGGACACCGAAACCATGCCTTTTTGAATGTTCTTCGTTGCCCATGCGTCATATCCGGCACCGTTGGACACCACTACCTGGGCCTTCTGCAATGAGGCCATATCGGAAGTGCTTGGTTCGAAGCCGTGGGCATCGACGCCGGTTGAGGAAAGAATCGACGAGACGTTCACGTAGTCGCCGCCGATCTGTTCGGCAAGGGAACCCCATTGGTTGACCGACGCCACCACTTCGATCGGTTCGGTCTGTTCCGTGGAAGAGGATTGCGTTGAATCGGATTCGTCCGAGGACGTGTTCCCAAAGCAGGAGGCCGTGCCGAACACCATGCACAGGGCCATTCCCATGGCAAAGGCTCGCAGGGTGGAATGATGATGCGAACGCATACGGAATCTGCCTTCTTCCTGACTCTCGGATCATGTTCATCTCATAAATACCGATGTGATAAACGACTGAAACCAAGATAGCCTACGATACGAGCAAAAGCCAATACAGGCACATCGAACCAAGGGGAGGAGCCCGCATGGCAGTAAGGATCGACGGAAAAATGGTGTCGGCGAAGATCAAGGAAGATCTTGCGCGCAGAGTCGCGGAGCTCAAGGCGAGGGGCGTGAATCCCGGCCTTGGCACCATCCTTGTGGGAGCGGATCCCGGCTCCGTCAAATATGTGGCCGGCAAGCATGCGGATTGCGCCGAAATCGGAGTGAACTCCATCAAGAGAGAGCTTCCCGAGGACGCGACCTTCGAACAGATCGCACAGGTGGTGCGTGAGCTCAACGACGATCCCGACTGCACCGGATACATCGTGCAGCTTCCGTTGCCGAAGGGCATCGACGAGAACGCCATCATCGATCTGATCGATCCCAAGAAGGATGCGGACGGCATGCACCCGTACAATCTCGGCGAACTGGTGCTGCATGCGCGCGGCGAAATCACCACTCCGCTGCCGTGTACCCCACGAGGAGTGATCGAACTGCTCAATGATTACGGCATCGACCTGAACGGCAAGGAGATTTGTGTGCTTGGCCGTGGCATCACCATTGGACGCACCATCGGACTCATGCTCACCCGCAAGGAGGTGAATGCCACCGTCACGCTGTGCCATACCGGCACCAAGGATGTGCATGAGCACATGCGCAGGGCGGACGTGATCGTCGCCGCCATGGGCTGCGCGGGATTCGTCAAGCCGGAGGACATCAAGGAAGGCGCGGTCCTCGTGGACGTCGGCGTCTCCCGTGTGTTCGACGAGGAGGCCGGACGTTACCGTGTCAGGGGAGACGTTGACAAGGCCTGTTACGAAAAGGCATCCGCGTACACTCCGAATCCCGGCGGGGTCGGCCCCATGACCAGGGCCATGCTGCTGGAGAACGTCGTGGAAATGGCTGAACGCGCGTGATTCGACTCGTAGCGTAAGGAGTCGTCGACACGCCCGAATTTTTGTGCACGGCTCCTTGTAAACTTAGCTTCTGCGTGTGCTACAGGTATGCGAATAACTGAAGAACGATTTTATCCATCCACTATTTGTAAGAAACCACATTAATGGCAGAG
>CAVEVJ010000133.1:0-2028 GCA_963619075.1 Acidaminococcaceae bacterium | reverse complement strand
ACCCTGAAAGACAATGACCCCAACGAACACGTAGCTCAAGCTAAGGAGTTCTTCGAGCAGGTCTCGTCCGAATACGCACAAAGCTCCAACATTATCTACGAGATCTGCAACGAGCCCAACGGCGAGACCACATGGACGCAGATCCGCGAGTATGCTCAAAAGATCATTCCCGTCATCCGTGCGAACGATCCGGATGCCATTATCATCGTGGGAACCCCAAACTACGACCGCGACCTCATGGCCGCGGTGCGCAACCCCCTGAGCCAATACGAAAACATCATGTATGCCTGCCACTTCTACGTGACGACCCACGGGCAGGACTTGCGCGGGGAACTCAAGCAGGCTGTGGATGATGGGCTGCCGGTATTCATCACCGAGTGCGGACTGTCCGATGCGGACGGTACGGGCAAGGTCGATTTCGAATCGGCGGTGCAGTGGTTCGACTATCTCAACGAACGCAACATCAGCTATGCGGTCTGGAGCCTTTCCGACAAGGCGGAGACATCTGCGCTTATCTCTTCCAACAGTAGCGCTACCGAGCATTTGGACGATGACGATCTGTCTCCGGTGGGTACATGGGTACGCTCGCTGCTGCAGGGGGAGGAGCCTGCGGACATCGCGCTGCCCGCCATGGACGCGAGCGGCTACCTGATTGAAAAGAGCAGTGCGTGGGATCGTATCACGGAGGGGCTGGATCTGGCTCCGGAGGCGGCGTGGTACAAGTTCGCCTTGGGGACTTTGGCGCTGATTGTGCTTTCCTTCTTGGCGGGCGTAATCATGCGCCACAGCAAGAAAAGATGGCATACCTACGAGGGTATGCTGCGACTGGGCGATGATCCCAAGCCCAGTAAGGTCGATCCCAAACGCGCCTTCGCCTGCCGGATGGTCATCTTGGCAAGCACGTTCTTCACATTGATGTACCTGTGCTGGCGTGTGTTCTATTCCGTGCCGGTCAAATGGGGATGGCTGGCGGTGGCCTGCAACATCCTGCTGCTCCTGGTGGAGATATTGGGCTTTGTGGAGTCGTTGGTGCACTTCCGCGACGTGGCGGGCATGCGCTCCCATCCGCTGCCTGCATGCAAACCTGAGGAATATCCGGATGTCGATATCTTCATCGCCACCTATAACGAGCCCGACTACTTGCTCGTCAAGACCATCAACGGTTGCAAACACTTGGAATATCCCGACACATCCAAGGTGCATATCTGGCTGTGCGACGACAACCGTCGCCCGGAGATGCGCGCCTTGGCCGCTCGTATGGACATAGGCTACTTCGACCGGCCGGATAACGAGGGCGCCAAGGCCGGCAACCTTAACGCCGCCATGGCCCGTACGAACGCACCATATGTGGTGACGTTGGATGCCGACATGATTGTACGGCGGGGCTTCCTGATGCAGACCATTCCTTACTTCATCGATTCGCAGCGCCGCAATGCCGGATTGCCCGCGGACCAGCAGATCAAACTCGGTTTGCTCCAGACGCCGCAATGCTTCCACGATCCCGACGTGTTCCAGCATGGCCTGTATGCGGAACGTTGCATTCCCAACGAGCAGGATTACTTCTACCGCACCGTCGAGGTGGCGAAGACGACGAGCAACAGCGTCATCTACGGAGGGTCGAACACGGTTCTCGCCCGTGAGGCATTGGAAGCCATCGGCGGTTTTTACACGGGGTCCATCACGGAGGATTTCGCGACGGGTCTGCTCATCGAGTCGGCCGGCTACGTGAGTCTGGCGTTGCCTACCCCGCTTGCTTCGGGCAGTACGCCGCACACGTTCGCCGAACATATTCAGCAGCGCACGCGCTGGGGACGTGGCGTCATCGTCACGGCACGCAAGCTGGGCATCATGAGGAGCACCAAGCTGACACTTGCCCAGAAGACGAGCTACTGGAGCTCGGTGGTGTATTGGTATTCACCCATCAAGAATCTCGTTTATCTGCTCTCGCCGTTGCTCTTCGCGGTATTCGCCATTCCGGTATTCGAATGCAGCTGGATGGACCTGGTGGTGTATTGGCTGCCTATGTTC
>CAVEVJ010000132.1:0-2187 GCA_963619075.1 Acidaminococcaceae bacterium | reverse complement strand
GATGATGGATTCCACCAACGCCGAGGTTCCGGGCTTCGTCAAGCCGGAAACCACCATCGGTCCGGCCCTTGACCAGGCGTTCGCGCAGGCCACTCGCAAGATCATCGTGGCCAGCTTCTCCAGCCATGTGCACCGCGTGCAGCAGGTCGTGGACGCGGCCCACAAGTATGGCCGCAAGGTGGTGTTCGTGGGCCGTTCCATGGTGCGCAACATGTCCATCGCGGCCGATCTGGGCTATCTGAGGCTTCCGGAAGACACCGTCATCGATCTCAAGCAGGCGCATGACGTGCAGGACGACAAGCTCGTCTACATGTGCACGGGCTCCCAGGGCGAGCCGATGGCCGCTCTCGGACGTATCGCAGACGGCAACCACCGCGACATCTCCATCAACGAGTTCGACACCGTCATTCTGGCCAGCTCCCTGATTCCTGGCAATGAGCATGGTGTGTACAAGATCATCAACAAGCTGGTTCAGCTGGGCGCGCGCGTGGTCAACCGAGACAACGCGGCGGTGCACGTCTCCGGCCACTGCAACGAGGGCGAGCTGCTGTACATGTACAACATCGTCCGTCCGAAGTGCGCCATGCCTATCCACGGCGAAAACCGCCACCTGGTGGCCAACGGCATGATCGCGGTGAAGACCGGCGTCGATCCGAAGAACGTCGTGCTTGCCGAAGACGGCGACGTCGTCGATCTGTACCATGGTCAGGCGGCTGTCGTCGGTTCCGTTCCGTGCGGCTACGTCTACGTTGATGGCGATTCCGTCGGCGAGCTCACCGAAGAGGAGCTTGAGAAGCGCCGCATCCTCGGTACCGAAGGCTTCGTTTCCAGCTTCGTCGTGGTCGACACCGAAACTTCGGATGTGGTATCCGGCCCGAAGATCTATCTCAACGCGGTCGCGGAAGACGAAAGCGAGTTCGACAAGGTGCGTCACCAGATCGTCGAGCAGCTGCAGGACGCGATGATGACCGGCACCAAGGATACGTACAAGCTGCAGCAGATCATGCGCCGCACTCTTGGCAGCTGGGTGGCCCGTCAGCTGCATCGCAAGCCGATGATCGTGCCCGTCGTGGCTGACATCGCGCAGGATGTGGACGACTCGATGGGCCTGAACGCTTCGAAGTAGCATATCGAAGTAAGACATGGGGCTCACGTAAGCTGAAGGCAACGTGAGAATCGCCAGTAAATATAAGTAGGCGGCGCAACCGGCACAACTGGTTGCGCCGTCTCTGTTGATAACAAAGGAGTGACATGCCAGGAGCAAACCTCACCCGAATCGAAGCCGAAGAGCGCAAAAGCGTCATTTCGGCGCCGATCCATTACACGGTCAAGCTCGACCTGACCCGTGGAGCCAAGGATTTCGGTTCCGAAGCCACCATCACCTTCAACGCCCAGCCGGGCTCCACCAGCTTCCTTGACCTGATCGCACGGGAAGTCACCGAAGTGGTGCTCAACGGTGAAAGCCTTGACGTCGCGGAAGTGTTCGCGGACAATCGCATCGAACTGAAGAACCTCAAGGAAACCAACGAGGTCACCGTCAAGGCGATGTGCCAGTATTCCAATACCGGCGAAGGCCTGCACCGCAGCGTCGATCCGTCCGACGGCAACATCTATCTGTATTCCCAGTTCGAAGTGCCGGATGCGCGCCGCGTGTACGCCGTGTTCGATCAGCCTGATCTGAAGGCCGTGTTCGATTTCTCCGTGCTGGCCGCAAAGTCCTGGATCGTCACGTCCAATATGCCGGCCGTCAGCGTCGCCGACAACGAAACCGTCACTGAGGACGGCACGCTCGGCAGCCACGATGCCGAAACCTGCAAGCTGTGGGTGTTCGACTCCACTCCGGTCATGAGCTCCTACCTGACCGCCATCTGCGCAGGACCGTACGCGCAGTGGCATACCGAATACGCCAATGAGGACGGCCGTACCGTTCCGATGGCCATGTACTGCCGTCAGGCCCTCGCCAGCGCCTTCGAGAAGGACGTCGATTACCTGTTCGACATCACCAAGAAGGGCTTCGCTTTCTACGCAAAGACCTGGGGAGTGCCGTACCCGTACGCCAAGTACGACCAGATCTACGTGCCGGAATACAACGCCGGCGCCATGGAGAACATCGGCATGGTCACCATCCGCGACCAGTACGTGTTCGAATCCAAGGTCACCGACGCCTACGCCGAGCGCCGTGTGGTC
>CAVEVJ010000131.1:0-7710 GCA_963619075.1 Acidaminococcaceae bacterium | reverse complement strand
CTCCGGAACTGGCTGAAACGGCTTGCGGATTCGTGATAGACAAGGCTTCTGCATACGACATGCGATGGTCCGACCATGCGCCGTTGAGCATCATGTACGACATCTGACAAGGTACCGGCAAAGTCTGAAATCGCAGTGCACTGACATGGTGGCAGAGCACGACTCCGTCGGTTCACAACGAATTCCCAGCGCATATTAAGCGCGGGTGCTAGGCTAGTCACGGTTGCAACCGTTATGAAATGAGGAACATCATGGGACTGTTTGGATTCGGCAAGAAGAAGCGTCAGAGCGAGGAGGCTCTCGAAAACGCCGCCGAAGAGAACGAGGATTCCGTCCAGGAATCCGAGACCGAGAACGACGAATCCGTCGAAAAGACGGTGGAGCTTCCCGAGCCGGCAGGCGAATACGTGGGCCGTGGAGAGGAGTACGGACCGTGGGACGTGGATGATGAAAACGTTCCCGATTATGACGAATATCTTGACATGGGCTCGTACTACCTGCCGTTCCTGCGTGGCATCGAACTGCGTGTGAAGGCCAACCGCGCGACGCAGCAGGTGTTGGGAACCACCATCACCTACGGTTCTTCCAGTCTGGAAATCGAAGCGTTTGCGGCTCCGAAGACGTTCGGACTGTGGGATGACGTGCGCGCCGACCTCATCGAAGCCAACAAGGCGGCATCCGAAAATGATGGCGTGTTCGGCACCGAGCTCACGCTCCCGGTTGTGGTCAAGGGAGGCCGCAAGGTGGTCACCCGCATTGTCGGCATCGATGGCCCGCGCTGGATGCTGCGAGGCATTTTCTCCGGTAATGCGGCCACCGACCCGCAACACGATGAGACCAAGGCCCTGAACAAGTTCTTCGCCGACATCGTGGTGGAACGCGGGGAGGAACCGCTCGCTCCCCGAGACCTCATCCCCATGCATCCTCCGGTCGCTCCGGCTGAGCGCAAGGCGGCCAAGGCCGCGGCGGAAGCTTCCGAGAACAATCAGAAGATGGATATTCCCGGAAAGCCGAAGGGCCCGTTCGATTCCGATCAGCAGGTCGAGGTCAAGACCACGTTGTCGCGTGGCCCGATGTTCTCCGAGGTTCGCTGAGTCCGGCATTCCACTTACAGGACAAGATATTTGGACATGGCCGATAGCGAATCCAGAAAACGTACCGGTCTCGGAGCACTTGCCGAGACCGGAGACTCCGATGATTTTTCCGTGATCGACGCCATTGGGGGGCCCCGAGGCGTCATTGAGTCGATGCTTCCCGGCGTCGTCTTCGTGGTGTTATTCGTCATCACGTCGAATCTGCATCTGACGATCGCGGTTTCCGCGGTGCTTGCGGTGTTGCAGGTGATTGCACGCCTGATACAACGCCAATCCGTGATGGGGGCGCTTTCCGGATTGCTGGCCGTGGGTATCTGCCTGATTTGGGCTTGGAAAAGCCATGAAGCGCGCAACTATTACATGTTTGGTTTTTTGACCAATTCCTTCTACATCGTGCTGCTGTCCGCATCACTGTTGGCTCGGATACCGGGACTGGGATTCGTGATTGAATTCATACGTACGTTGCCCACCGAGAATTTCCGTGCATGGTTGTCGGACTGGCGTGCCGATAAGAATCTAATGCGTGCGTACACCGCGATCACCATGCTGTGGATTGGCGTTTTCTCGCTGCGGTTGCTGGTTCAGGTGCCTCTGTACGTCACCAATCATGTCGGACTGCTCGGCACTGCGCGCCTGCTTATGGGAATCCCGTTCTGGGCGTTGGCGATTTGGGTGTCATATCTGATCGTGGCGACTGCCATGCATCGGCATAAAGCGATGAAAGAAACAGCGTCGGACGAATAATCCGTGGAACATACCGGAAGTTTTGAATAAGGAGCGTTGATGGAAGCGACCATCCGCATTGAAAGATATGCAGACCAGGGCCGTTGCGTCGGCCATATCGATGGCCGAGTGGTGTTCGTGCGATTCGCGTTGCCCGGAGAATTGGTGAGAATCGCGCTGGACGAGCCCCATGATCGTGAAGACCGGTTTTGGACCGGCGAAGTGCTTGAGGTGCTTGAGGCCAGCGAGGATCGTGCGGATCCGGTCTGGCCGTTGGCGGGCCCTCTGGCTATGGGCGGCGGCGTCGGCGGAGCCGATTTGGTGCATGTCACTCTGCAGGGGCAACTGAAGTGGAAATCCACGTCGGTCGCCGAACAGATGAGCCGCTTGGGCCATGTCGACGTTGAAGTGCCGATAGATCGCATGCCCGAGGACGAAGCCGAACAGGGATTGCATTGGCGCACCCGTATCGAAATGATCGCCGATACGGATGGACGTCCATCCATGCGCCGCCGCGGCACCCATGTTCGTGTTCCCATCGATACGATGCCGCTTGCCAGCAAGGCGTTGCTTGACGTGGCTGAACGCGAGCACGTGTGGGATGGTGGTTTCACCCCCGGCTCGCAAATACGACTGTCGGTTCCCGAGCCACGGAGCAATGATTCGGCTGAAGACAACTATGCCGTCCTGGTCGACGGCCAGGTAACTGCAGGAAACCGTGACCTCACGGAAAAGGTGACGGTGGACGGACGTGAATTCGAATATGTCGTCGATGCCGGCGGATTCTGGCAGATGCATCGCCATGCGCCCATCGCATTGACCAATCATGTGATTTCCCTGGTTCGGGGCGAACTTGATGGGGTCAAATCGGCGTGTTTGTGGGATCTGTATTCCGGATCGGGCCTGTTCACGCTGCCATTGGCCACGTTGAGCGCGGAACGCACGCGCATGCTGAGCGTCGAAGGTGGAAAGATCGCAGTGAAGAGCGCGCAGCGGAATCTGCGGCATATCCATTTGGGTAACGTCGATGCCCGAGTGGGAGATGTGGCCAAAACCCTCGCCAATGTGCGCAATGATTTGAGCAAGCCCGATGTGGTGGTCCTCGATCCGCCGCGTGCCGGAGCCCGAGCCAAGGTATGCCGTCAAATCGCACAGGCCGAGGCGCGCAGCGTGGTGTACATCGCATGCGATCCCGCCAGCCTTGCCCGCGATACGGCCACCCTCGTGTCGTTGGGATACGAGCTGGCGGACATTCACGCCTTCGATATCTACCCGATGACGCATCATGTGGAAACGGTGGCGTTGTTCAGGAGAACGATTCAGTGAACACCGGTGGCTGCGCACGTCGTGCGCTGGGAATAATGCTCGTCGCGGTACTTTCTTTTGGGACTCTGGCCGGATGCGTTCCCAATGGTTCCGCGGTGGGAGACAGCCAGAAATCCGATACGACCGTGTCCCATAGCGAGGAGGACCGGGCCAGCGTGACGGTGGCTCTGATTGGTTCTTCGGACACAGACGCGGATTCCGTGGCCATGAGCGCCATGGAGTCCGGCAAACTCAAGCCGATCTACATCACCGTCTCCGGCACTGATGATGAGCAGCGTACTGCGCAACAGGGCGTTCGCGACATGGCCCAACGCAAGGCGGATATCATCATCGTTTCGGGAATCAATGTGACGGACGATACCCGCGACGCATGGAATGAGGCGCTCGAAACCGCAAGAAAGGCCGGAATCCCGGTCGCATTGCTCAATCCGGTCAGCGTTCCGGATGACGACGTGCTCTATGCCGCCACGCTCACCGTCAACGATCGCATGACCGATGCCGTTGCGCTCGCCGACGCCGTCGTGACGTTGATCAACAACGATGCCCACGAGCGGGAGATATTCGTCACCACTGTGACCCAATGATTTTCGGAGACATCTGAGGCAAGGCAACCATGAATCAGGAGATCCGCCGAAAATCTTTACGACACCTGAAAGAATGGTCGTAATCGTCTGGCCTTCCGTGAAAAACAGAAGAAACACGGTAGGCTGTCAGTATGAGTGAAACCCAATCCGTGCCGATTGTCGAGGAATCAGGGCTGACTTCCGGTGAAGTCGCAGCCCTTGCGGAAAGCGGACAGGTCAACATAGTCGAATCCTCCACGTCAAGATCGCTCGCCGATATTGTGCGTGCCAACGTGTTCACCCTGTTCAACGGCATCATCTTCGTGGCCATGATCATGGTGCTGGTAACGGGATCCTGGAAGGATGCCGTATTCGGATTCGTGATCATCGTCAATACCGGCATCGGCATCGTCACCGAATTGAAGGCCAAACGGACGCTTGACGAGCTGTCGATTCTTGTGGCATCCGATTATCTGGTGCGTCGTGACGGCAAAGATGTGGGGGTTCGACATGACGAGATCGTGCTCGGAGACCTTCTGTGGATCAGATCCGGCGAACAGATTCCGGCCGACGCGCAGATCGTACGCACGTGGGGACTCGAGCTGGACGAGTCCATGCTCACAGGCGAATCGCGCACCGTTCGAAAACGCGAAGGCGACGAGATATATTCGGGCTCCACAGCCGTCTCCGGCGTCGCCCTTGTGAAAGTCAGCGCGGTGGGGGAGCACAGCTATGCCGCCACGCTTACCGCACAGGCGAAAATCTACAAGAAAACCGTCTCAGACCTTAACAAAGGCATCAACACCATCCTGAAATTCATGACCTTTCTGGTCGTTCCGCTGTGCGTGTTGCTCGTATGGTCGCAGATCAACGCGGTCGGTGGATGGAATGCCGCCATTTCCACGGGAGAATGGCGCTCCGCGGTGGTATCGGCAGTGGCGGGGGTCGTCGGCATGATCCCCGAAGGACTCGTGCTGCTCACGTCCCTTAATTTCGCGCTCGCCGCAATACGTTTGGCCAGACAGAACACGCTTGTGCAGGAACTCGAGTCGGTGGAGACGCTCGCACGCGTCGATTGCCTGAATCTCGACAAGACGGGAACGATCACCGATGGCGGAATACGGCTGAACCGGGTGGAGATGCTTGATGGTTCGATGGACGAGCGATCCGTCAAACAGGCGTTGTTCGATTTGTCGAACGAGGAACAGCCCAACGGTACTGGACAGGCGATTCTGGCCGGATTATGGGAGCAGGGGTTCGTGGAGGGGCCGGTTGCATCTCGAGTGCCGTTCTCATCCTCCCGAAAATGGAGTTCGGTTTCATATGGCGGCACGGTATGGACGATGGGTGCGCCGGAAGTCATCCTTTCTCAACTGGACGGCGATTATGCCGATGTATTGGAACGTGTGAACGAATATGCCGATGACGGCAATCGCGTGCTGCTGATTGCCCGGTACGACGGCGACGCCTCGCCCGATTACGAGACCGATCCGAGGCTTGAATCGTCGTCGAAACCCGCTGCGCTGGTGTTGTGCTCGGAAAGTATCCGCGACGATGCCGAGGCGACGCTTGCCTGGTTCCGTGATCAGGGCGTGCGTTGCCGCATCATTTCGGGAGACAATCCCGTCACTGTGGGGGCAATCGCGCGCAAGGTTCGGTTGACTGCGGACCGCGAGCCGGTGTTTATGGATGCCCGTGAACTGCCTGACGATATTGAACGGCTTGCGCAGGTGTTGGAGCATGTGGATGTACTTGGCCGTGTATTGCCGGAACAGAAAAAGGCGATTGTGCAGGCGTTGCATCATACGAATCATGTGGTGGCCATGACCGGCGACGGCGTGAACGACACCCTTGCCATCAAGGAGGCGGATCTCGGCATCGCCATGGGCAACGCGGCTCCGGCAACCAAAGCCGTAGCTCAGGTGGTGCTTGTCGACTCGAAGTTCTCGCATCTGCCGGATGTGGTGGCGCGAGGGCGCCAGGTGATGGCCAATATGGAACGTGTGGCGGGCCTGTTCCTAGTCAAAACCGTCTATTCCGCGATAATCTCGTTTGGTGTGGTGCTGACGCAGATTCCGTTCCCGTACCTGCCGCGCCATATCACATATATTGGTTGCCTTACGATAGGCATGCCTGCGTTCATTCTGGCATTGGCGCCCAACACGCGACGGTATATTCCGGGCTTTTTGGAACGCGTGGTGAAATTCGCACTGCCATGCGGAATCGCCACAGGTTTGTCGATTCTCAGCACGTCGTTGCTATTGCCGATGTTCATGCATTGGGACGCCCAACATTCCGACGCGCATTTGACCATGTTGCATGGCGTCAACGCGATCATCCTGCTTATGATGGGCATTTTCGTGCTTGCCTGCGTGGCACGCCCCCTGAATTCGTGGAGGGGATTGCTGGTGATCGGTTTTGCCGCGGTCGGTGTGGCTGGCATGTTCGTGCCGTTCGTGGCGCGCTTCTTCGCGCTCGTCATACCAACGGGGGAGATGCTCGTCGCCACGGCCATAGCACTTGTGCTTTCGGCGATCATGTTCATGCTGTGCCTGTGGTTCGTGCCGAAAGTGCTGGGTATTGTCCCATACTTCAAGAAGACACGCCAGAGCTGAATTAACGTGGCTGTATCGTTGTCGGCGGATAATCAGCTGCTGTTATACAGCCACTAAAGCTCGGAGGTAGCATGTCTGTGCGCGACGACCAGCTCGACACCCTGAAGGTGGACGGCAAGGATTATGAGTATTACCGCATCGCAGATCTGCCGGGCATCGATCATCTGCCGTATTCGCTGAAGGTTCTTGTCGAGAATCTTGTACGCAACATCGACGGCGCCAACATCACCGATGATCATGTCAAGGCATTGTTGGATTGGGATCCGGCCGCGCAGCCGAGTCATGAGATTCAGTTCACGCCGTCCCGCGTGGTCATGCAGGACTTCACCGGCGTGCCGTGCATCGTTGATCTGGCCACCATGCGTGACGCGGTCAAGGAGCTGGGCGGAGATCCGGAAGTGATCAATCCGCAGGTGCAGTCCGATATGGTCATCGACCATTCCGTGCAGATCGACAAGTACGGCGTGGCCGATGCCGTCGAGCAGAACATGGACATCGAATACCAGCGCAACGGCGAACGCTACCAGTTCCTGCGCTGGGGCCAGCAGGCCTTCAAGAACTTCCGAGTGGTGCCGCCGGGAACCGGCATCATCCACCAGGTCAATATCGAATACCTGGCGAAGGTCATCATGACCAAGGCCGCCGAGGACGGCCGTGAATTGGCGTACCTCGACTCCTGCGTCGGCACCGATTCGCACACCACCACCGTCAACGGTCTGGGCGTGCTCGGCTGGGGCGTCGGCGGCATCGAAGCCGAAGCGGCCATGCTTGGCCAGCCGATCTCCATGCTGGTGCCGCGCGTCGTGGGATTCAAGCTCACCGGATCCATTTCGGAAGGCGTCACCGCAACCGATGTGGTTCTGACCATCACCGACATGCTCCGTCAGCACGGCGTGGTCGGCAAATTCGTTGAGTTCTACGGTGAGGGCATCGCATCCGTACCGCTGGCCAACCGTGCCACCATCGGCAACATGGGACCGGAATTCGGCTCCACCTGTGGCATCTTCCCGATTGATGGAGTCACGCTTGACTATCTGCAACTGACGGGACGCTCCGAAGAGCAGATCGCACTCGTCGAAGCCTACGCCAAGGCCAATAAGCTGTGGGGCGACACCACCGATCCGAACTACGTGGAGCCGCAGTATTCCGAATACCTCGAGCTTGACCTCGGCACGGTGGTGCCGTCGATCGCGGGCCCGAAGCGTCCGCAGGACCGCATCGTGCTGGCCGAAGCCAAGGCGAAGTTCGCCGAAACCCTGCCCGCGTACGAAACCGACAAGACCGTGCAGGAGCCCGTGGCCGTCTCCACCGACTTCCGCGGCGACTTCGACATCAAGAACGGTGATGTTGCGATCGCATCCATCACGTCCTGCACCAATACGTCCAACC
>CAVEVJ010000130.1:0-2025 GCA_963619075.1 Acidaminococcaceae bacterium | reverse complement strand
GGTGTGGGATTGGGTTGATGCATCCGGCACCCGCACCGTGGATTCGCATGTCAAGGCGCTTCGCCATAAGCTGGGTTCCCGCACCATCCGTACCGTACATGGTGTGGGATACGCCTTCGAACCGCCGGAGCGCTAATAGGCTACCATTTGGTAGTATGCGTACTACCACCAAATCGACACCCAAATCGACACCAGGGCGTTCGGTCAATCCTTTGGATACCGAACGCCCTATTGGTTTGTTCTCTTCACTGAAAAGCGAACTGAGCGTACTGATCACCCTTTCCACCGTCATCTCATTCATCATGGCATGGTTTCTGCTCAAGGCTGAATTAAGCGTCTGGCTGGCCATGCCGATCACGCTCGCCGTGGCGCTTGGCATCACCTACTTCTTTTCCAGGGGGCTCACTTCACCCCTTCGCGAGATGCGCCGCGCCGCCGAAGCCATGGCCGACGGCGACTACACCGTCCGCGTGCAGATCGATTCGAACAGCCGTGACGAAGTGGGCCAGCTGGCGATCACCTTCAACGAGATGGCCGAAGAACTGCAGCATGCGGACCAGATGCGCCGGGACATGGTGGCCAACGTCAGCCACGAACTGCGCACTCCCGTCTCCGCGCTGCAGGCTATGGTGGAGAACATGGCCGACGGCGTGGTGGAACCGACACCATCGAATCTGGAAAGCATACTCAACCAGACGCATCGCCTCTCCGACCTGATAGCCTTCCTGCTTGACCTTTCCCGAATGGAGGCAGGCGCGGCAAGCCTGCAAATCGAAACATTCAATTTCTGCGAATTCATCGATGAAACCGTGGAACCGTTAGAAATAGCCGACGCAGGCCATGCGCACAACATCGAAATGCATGTTCCGGACGATATCGAGATGGAAGGCGATCAGGACAGGCTCCGCCAACTGTTCACCAACATCATCGCAAACGCGCTCAAACATTCCGCAGACAACACCACTGTGCTCATCGAAGCCTACGAAAACAAGGATTTCGGAACAATCGTGACGAATGTCGTGAACTATGGATCGCAAATTCCACAGGAGGCACGTTCCGACATCTTCCGGCGCTTCGTCAAAGGCAAGACCGGCCCCGGAACCGAATCGGGAGGTACCGGACTGGGACTGTCAATCGCACGTTGGGCCGCACAATTGCACGGCGGCTCCGTACGGGTCGTGGACGATCCACGCGGAGCGGATTTCGAAATCATCCTGCCGAAATACCACGTCTATGACAAATAATCGCCGTCTTGCGTTGGCCTGCCACCCGGAGTGTGGGCCAGCGCAAGCACCGTGACGACTTTCGCCCCTGCCGATCGCAACGCATCCACACAGCGGCGCATCGTCGCACCGGAAGTCACGATATCATCAATGAGAATCACCGTCGCACCCCGCACGTCAACGCGTGAACGTACCGTGATGCGGCCCTTCAATCGTTGTGTTCGCTGGGCGGTTCCCCTCATCTGCACCGACCGCCCCGACACTCCCCTGCTTTCCAACGCATCGCAGGCGCTCACACGTCGTCCTGTGCTGCGTTCAAGCGACACCGCCAATCGTCTGGCCACAGGCAGCATATGCTGCCTTCCCCGTCTGCGCATCGACACCAACGAAGACGGGGCGGGAACGATTAGCACGCTTCCGCCACCATGCACGTTCTGGCAAATGAAATCGTTGATGCCCGATGATTCGGCAAGCGCAACCAACGCCTGGGAAAACGGCTTATCGCATTGTTCGTCGCCGTGGTCCTTCCACGATAGAATCGCGCGTCTTACATTGCCTTGATACATCCCACACGCGTACCATGATCCGATTCCCAGCGCATCCAACGGCATGGCGATCACCTCGCCGAACAAACGACTGCAGTCGGCACACAGAACCTCATCGGGCATGTCGCAGCCGGCACATCCCCGAGGAAAGAGCAGATTGACAACCATCATGCAAGTCGTCGTGACCGGATTCACGATGGAAAGCCGATCAGCCGCGCAGACAGGCGATGATTTCGGCGCACAGCTTCTCCGTATCC
>CAVEVJ010000129.1:0-3686 GCA_963619075.1 Acidaminococcaceae bacterium | reverse complement strand
CCCGACGTGCTCGACCCGGCGCTGCTGCGTCCTGGACGTTTCGACCGTCAGGTTGCCGTGGAAGCTCCGGATCTGGAAGGCCGTGAGGCCATTCTGAAGGTGCATGCCAAGGGCAAGCCGTTCGTTCCGGACGTCGATCTGCACATGATCGCGGTGCGTACTCCGGGCTTCACCGGCGCCGATCTGGCCAATGTGCTCAACGAAGCCGCCCTGCTGTGCGCCCGTGCTGGAGCCCAGCTTATCGACAACCGTGCCATCGACGAGGCCATCGACCGCGTGCAGGCCGGTCCGAAGCGCCGCTCCAAGGGCATGGCGCTCGACGAGCTGCGCAACACCGCATACCACGAGGGTGGTCATGCGCTGGTGGCGGCCGCCATGAACGACACCGATCCCGTCACCAAGGTGACGATTCTTCCGCGAGGCCGCGCCCTCGGCTACACCGCGGTCATGCCGACGGAAGACCGTTACTCCATGTCCCGCAACCAGCTGCTCGACCAGATGGCCTACGCCATGGGTGGCCGTACAGCCGAGGAAGTCGTGTTCCACGATCCGACCACCGGCGCTTCCAACGATATCGAGAAGGCCACGAACATCGCACGTCAGATGGTGCTCGACTACGGTTTCTCCGACAAGCTGGGCGCAATCAAGTGGTCCGACGACGAGCAGGGCGACTTGGGCTCCCTGAACCACAAATACTCCGCACGAACCGCCGAAATCATCGACGAGGAAGTGCTCAAGCTGGTTGAAACGGCGCATACCGAAGCGTGGAACGTCATCAACGAGAACCGTGAGATCCTTGACGAACTGGTACGTCAGCTGCTCATCAAGGAGACGCTCAACGAAAAGGAACTCGCTGAGATCTTCGCCAACGTGAAGAAGGCTCCGAAGCGTGAGGTGTGGCTGAGCAACAACCAGCGTCCCGATTCCGACATTCCGCCGGTCGAGATTCCCGAATCCCTGAAGAAAAGCGCAGGATTGACCAACTGATGAGCGATACCGAGATTTTCGATACCCTCCTCGACGATAAGGCCCGTGCCGCCCATGCGGCCGGGCCTGTCGGCTATGACGAGGAAGGCGTACGCCAGGCAGTACGACTGTTTTTGAAATCGATTGGAGAGGACCCCGATAGGGAAGGGCTTCTCGACACCCCTGACCGTATCGGGCGCGCATGCAAGGAACTGTTCGCAGGATTGGGGCATGAGCCACAGGAAGTGTTGAAGACCAGATTCAAGGTCGATACCGACGAGATGGTTCTTGTGCGGGACATCGAACTGTTCTCCGTATGCGAGCACCATCTGCTGCCATTCCACGGCGTGGCCCATGTCGGATACATCCCGTCCAATGGCCAGGTGACCGGACTGAGCAAGCTTGCCCGCCTGGTGGAGCTGTATGCCCGCCGTCCGCAGGTGCAGGAACGTCTGACCCAGCAGGTAGCCGACGCCTTGATGAACTGCATCGACGCCAGGGGTGTGATCGTGGTTACCGAATGCGACCACATGTGCATGGCCATGAGAGGCGTGAAGAAGGCGCAGTCCCGTACCGTGACATCGGCCGTCCGCGGCTGCATGCGCAACGGCACGGTACGCGCGGAGGCCATGAGCCTGATTCTTTCGCAGCATGCGTGACGGTTTCATGCGCGTTGCGTAAGAGGACAAAAGCCATATAAGCAAAAGAGGGAAGCGTAATGGCGATTGATATGGCTGCCGTTCGCAACAGCGAACGCACTTTGGTTATGGGCGTGCTCAACATCACGGAGGACTCGTTCTCCGACGGTGGACTATGGCTCGACCCGCAGGCGGCGAAAACACATGGCGAGGAGATGATGAAGGCGGGAGCCGACATCATCGACATCGGAGCGGAATCGACGCGTCCGGGGGCCAAACGTGTAAGCGAGGAAGACGAGCTGCAGCGTGTGCTCGGCGCCGTAGACGCGCTCATACCGGAAGGTGCCGTGCTTTCGATCGACACCACGCGTGCGTCGGTGGCGCTCGCAGCGCTCGACCATGGCGCGCAGATCATCAACGATGTGTCGGGCGGCCAGCTGGACGCCGAACTTCCGCATGTGGTGGCCGACCATCCGCAGTGCCTGTACATCGTGCAGCATTGGCGTGGCTGGCTTGCCGGAGCCATGGGAAACGTTCCCGATGCGGACACGTCCGTATATGCTCATGGCGTGCTTGACGACGTATACGACGAGCTGATGCGGCAGGTCGATGCGGTGCTCGCCGCGGGAGTGGCGCAATCGCAGATAATCATCGATCCGGGCCTGGGATTCTCGAAACCGGGAATTGAGCACAATCTGCCGTTACTGGCCAATATCGAACGGTTCAACGCGACCGGTTATCCGGTATTGATCGGCGCGTCCCGCAAGCGTTTCGTTTCGGCGGCGCTTGCCGCTGCGGGAGTGTCCGATCCCGATCTGGCCAACAAAGACAACGCCACCGCCGCGATCAGCGCACTGAGCGCCGAACACGGGGCATGGGCGGTCCGCGTGCACGACGTCGCGAAATCACGCGACGCCGTTGCCATCGGCAATGCGATGCGCGCATATGCGAACGCATAACAAAAACACATAAGGAACAGGAAAGGTTGGCATGGACCAGATTCGACTGACGGGAATTCGCGCGGCCGGCAAGCACGGTGTGCTTGATTTCGAACATGAGCGCGCACAGACGTTCGTGGTGGACGCCACCTTGTTCCTCGATCTGGCACCTGCCGGAAAAACCGACGATCTCAACGACACCGTCGACTATGGTGCGATAGCCAAAGGAATCGTGGCCATCATCGAAGGCGAACACGTGGATCTGATCGAAAAACTCGCCGCGCGAATCGCCGACATGATTCTCGAATATCCTGCCGTGGCGAACACGCAGGTGACCGTACATAAGCCGAACGCGCCGATCGTGGTGCCGTTCGACGACGTAAGCGTCACCGTGGAACGCGGCCGCAAGACGCTTGCCGGCACTGTAGATGATGGGCGTGTGCATCGTGCCGTCATCGCCATCGGAGGCAATCAGGGCGACGTTCCGAGCACGCTACGAGACGCGGTGCGCTGCATCGACGGACTTGAATCCACGCAGGTGACCGGCATATCGCCGCTGTATCGCACCGACGCCTGGGGAATGCCGGAAGGGACCCCCGAATTCCATAATGCGGTCGTCATCGTCAAGACGAAGTTGAACGCGACGCAGCTGCTGGACGGGCTGCATCGCATCGAAGCCGATCATGGCCGTGTGCGCAACGACCATTGGGCGTCACGCACGCTTGATCTCGACATCATCGATTTCGACGGCATGGAGAGCGATGACCCTGACCTGACCTTGCCCCATCCGCGCGCATGGCAGCGTGCTTTCGTGCTCGCCCCATGGCTCGCCGTGGATCCGGACGCCGAATTGGGCGGCGAACACGCCGGTTCCGTGGCCCAGTTGCTGTTCGAAGCGTCCGATCGCGCCCATGTGAACGAGATTTCCGGAGATTGGATGACCGGCGATTCTTCTAATGATTCGTTCGGTGATTGTGCAGCCGGTGATTGTGCAGCCGGTGATTCCGGCACTTACGATTCTCAGACGATTGCGGAGGGAACCGCCGCGGCGAAGGTCGTAGCCGCCGCGAAAACGCAGGAAAACCCCATATCCCGACGTGCGGTGATCTCGCTTGACAGTCCATCCACCGATGCGGAACGGCAA
>CAVEVJ010000128.1:0-2551 GCA_963619075.1 Acidaminococcaceae bacterium | reverse complement strand
ATCTACCGGTTTTCGCACTCGCTTTCCGTTGGCTGGATGAATATTTCGCGGGGTGCAGGCCGAAGACGCATGTGCCGATTCGACTGGAAGGAACGCCGTTCCGTGAGGAAATCTGGGCGCTGCTGCGGGAGGTTCCCTATGGCGAGACCGTCTCGTACAGTGAGCTTGCGCGCCGGTTGGAAGCGAAGCGCGCCGATGGCCGTAGGGTTTCGGCGCGGGCCGTCGGCGGTGCGGTGCACCACAACCCGGTTGGCATCATGGTGCCGTGCCATCGCGTGATCGGCTCGGACGGCAGTCTTACCGGTTACGCGGGTGGCCTCGATGTCAAAGCCCAGCTGCTTCGGCTTGAAGGTGTGCTGGAAAAGTCGGACTGTCTGGCTGGTGCGAGTCTCTTATAGGCCGACCTTGGCAATCCATTCACTGACCACCTTGGCGGTTTTGCCGGCGTCGTTCTGCGCGTCGGTGCCGCGCACGGCAAGACCGGTCTTCACGATTGCACCGGTGGCGTCAGCGATGTTGTTTGGGGTCGATCCCAAACCGCTGCCCTCGTGCGTGCAGAACGGGTGGATGGTCTTGCCAGTCCAATCGCGTCCTTCGAGAAACGTGTATATCGGCATCGGCGCATCGCCCCACCAGATCGGGTAACCAAGGAATATGGTGTCGGCCGATTCCAGGGCGTCGACGTCGCCGCTGAGCGTGATCTGCGGGCGGGCGTTGTCTCGCTGCTCGTCCTGTGCCACGCTGGTGGCCTCGTCATAGCCTTCCGGATAGGGTTCGTTGCGGGTGATCTCGATGAGCGGAGCGTCGGTCTCTTCGGCGATCGCCTCGGCAAGTTTCGCCGTGTTGCCGACTTTCACGTTGCCCACGCCGTAATTCTCGCCGGCGCGGGAAAAATACACCACTACCATGCTGCTTCCTTTCGATGAATTGGTTGCTGTTTGTCTGGATGATTCGGGCTTCGTATCGGGTATCGATCCGCATCCGCCGAGTGCGAGTGCGGTGATGCGCAGACAGGTCGAAAGTGCTTTGCGAGCGTTCATGGTCTTCCGCCGTCCCAACGTCATGGGGCTTTCGTGGTCAGGCCAGCGACTGGATCGTGTCGAGATCCCTGAGCACGCGTTTGGGCTGGGTGGAGAGCGGGAAGTTTGCCTCGTCATGCACGCCGTCGAACGAGCCGGCCGCATCCGGCTCCAAGCCTTCGAACAGGGGGGGGACAGGTCGGCTTGTGCCTGGCCTTGCTCGGCGATAAGCTCCAACGTTTTGTGGTCGGCTTCGTTGCTGCCTAGCGCCGACACCAGTACGCGCGCGATCTGTGCGCGTGCGACTGCGCCATCTTCGGGACTTGCGTGACGATGTGTGTCACCCTGCAGGAATACGAGTCGTTGCTGGTCGGAATCGTTGTAGTCGAACCATCCGGGGCGCACGATGGTGTATTCGTTGCCGCTGGTGCGCACCAGACGTTCGGAACGTCGTTTCCAATCGTGCGCCTGATAGTCACGGTTGTATTTCGAATCCATGTAGGTCACGCCGATCGCCGTCATCAGGGCGATGCGCACCTTACGCCCATCCAAGGCGAGCAGGGTGTTGCGCACCGCGCCGTAATCGATTTTTTCGATCATCGAAGGACCGTCGTGCGCACCCATGGTGAATACGATGCCGTTGATGCCGTCCAATGCGCTTTTCAGTGATTCGACGCTGGTCAAATCGCCTTCGAACATGTTTACACGGGCATCAAAGTGTGCGCGACTTGTGTCACGCACCAAGGCGCGCACCTGATAGCCCTGGGCCAATCCCTCTGCCACGGCTAGCCGTCCGATGCTGCCGGTTGCGCCGACGAACAGAATGTGGGTTGGTTTGGTCATTTCCATTCCTCCGATGATGAACGTGCCTCGTTGCTGTCATCGTATGGTCGGAAGGAAGGTATAACAAATACAAATCAGCGATAGTAATTAATCGAGAAAATGCATATGCTTGGTGTGTTGGCGCATGATGGGCTGTGGGAATAGGACGATTATGGAAATCAAAATATTGCGCAATTTCATCGCGATAGTGCAGGAGGAGGGCGTTACCGCCGCCTCCGACGTACTGCGTATCAGTCAGCCGGCGTTGTCTCGGCAGATCAAAGACTTGGAAGAAGAGATGGGTGCCACGTTGTTTGTGCGAGGCAACCGTGGGCGAGCCTTGACGTTGACCAATGAGGGGCGGCTGCTGTACCGTCGCGCGCGCGAAATCGTGGAGCTTGCCGACCGTACCAAATCCGAAATCGCTTCTGGCGAGGAGATCGAGGGCGACGTGCATGTCGCGGCCGCCCAATCTTCGGTCATGGATGTGCTTGCCAAGGCCGCCGTGCATGTTCGGGAGAGGCATCCCGGCGTCCGTGTGCATCTGCATGACGACTATGGCGAGAACATCGTGGAACGGCTCAACAACGGGCTGGCCGATTTCGGTGTGCTCGTGCAGCCGACCGACATGAGTCGCTACGACCATTTTCCACTGCCGGGCGGCGATCAGATGGGCATTCTCATGCGACCGGACGATCCGCTGGCGGCGA
>CAVEVJ010000127.1:0-3476 GCA_963619075.1 Acidaminococcaceae bacterium | reverse complement strand
CAATGACTTCGAGGGTGGCCAACGCCGCGGCGGCGCCCAGAGGGTTGCCCGCGAACGTCGATCCGTGAGATCCCGGAGTGAACAACGCCGAAAGTTCCGCGCCGAAGGAGATCATGCCTCCCATCGGGAAGCCGCCGCCGACACCCTTCGCGAAGGTGACGATGTCGGGAACCACTCCGCCCGCAAGATCCTCACGCTGGAATGCGAACCACGATCCGGTACGCCCGATGCCGGTCTGCACTTCATCGATGATGAGCAAGGCCTTGTTTTCGTCGCACAGCTGCCGCGCGTACTTGACGTAATCCGCGCCAAGCGGACGGACTCCGGCTTCGCCTTGGATGAGTTCCATGATGACGGCCGCAACGGGCCCTTTGCCGTACTTTCCGACTCCGGTTTCGCCGAAGGCCTCCTGCAGGGCCGACTTGTCGCCGGCCTCCACGAATTCGATGTTCGGAACCAACGGCTCGAACGCCTCACGAATCGCCGGCTTCCAAGTTGCGGACAGCGCACCCATGGTACGACCATGGAACCCGTGGGTCATGGCGATGATTCGCGCCGGCTTGCCGCCAAGGGACGGCAGCGCTCCCTGCAAGGTACGGCCGTACAGTTTGGCGAGCTTGAGAGCCGCCTCATTGCCTTCCGCACCGGAGTTGCCGAAATACACGCGAGAGCCTTCGGGCGCCCCCGCGAGTTCCACGAGTTTGGCCGCAAGCTCGATCTGCGGTTCCGTCGCGAAATAGTTGCTCACATGAGCCGCTTTCACAGCCTGGTCGCTGATGGCCTTGACCCACTTCGGATGGGCATAGCCAAGCGAGTTCACCGCGATTCCCGCCAGGAAGTCGAGGTATTCGTTGCCATCAACATCCCAAATGTGAGCGCCTTCACCATGATCCATGACGCGCAAAGGCGTTCCGAACACGTTCATATGCACCTGGGAATACTTTCCCAGCCACTTCGCGTCCTCGCTACCCAGCGTTTCCAGTTGTTCAGTTGCCATAGGAACTCCTCATCTCAATGCCGTCATCCGGCACGACCATAGTGCCGATGCCCGCGGTGGTAAAGATCTCATTAAGGATGGAATGCGGTTTGCGTCCATCGATGATGTGCGTGCGCGGAACGCCACCATCGATGGCACGCACGCACGCCTCCATCTTCGGACGCATGCCGCTTTCCAGATCGGGAAGCATATCGCGCAGATTCTCAACGCCGATACGTCCGATCAGGGAATCACGGTCAGGCCAGTCCGCATACAGTCCGTCCACATCCGTAAGAATGACCAGCTTGCTTGCCCCAAGCGCCGAAGCCAGTGCGGCGGCGGCCGAATCGGCGTTCACGTTCAGCACTTCCGTGGCGTCGTCTTCATTCGGAGCCACCGAGGAGACCACCGGAATGCGGCCGGCGTTGATCAGATCCTCAACCGCGGATGCATCGACGCTCACCACGTCTCCCACCAAACCGATATCGGTGGGCTTGCCGTCGATGATCGGCTTGCGCTGCATGGCGGAGAAGAGAGCGCCATCCTCACCGGAAAGTCCGACTGCGAACGGACCGTGGGCGTTGATCAATCCCACAAGTTCGCGGGAAACCTTGCCGGTCAGCACCATTCGCACCACGTCCATAGCTTCCGGAGTGGTTACGCGAAGTCCGCCCTTGAATTCCGACTTGATACCCAACGCCTTGAGCATCTGCGAAATCTGCGGGCCTCCCCCATGAACCACCACGGGATGCATGCCGACCTGACGGAGGAACACCATGTCTTCGGCGAAGCATGCTTTGAGATGATCGTCGATCATCGCATTGCCGCCGTACTTGATGACGATTCGCTGTCCGGCGAATTCTTCAAGCCACGGCAACGCTTCGATCAGCACTTCCGCCTTCTGGTCGGCGCGCAGATCGGTATGCACGTCGAAATGGAATCCAGGTCCCTTGAGTTCTCTTGTCATCGCTTGTTGATCAGCTTTCGTAGTCTGCGTTGATGCTCACGTAATCGTGGGTCAAATCGTCCGTCCATACGGTTGCTTCCGCATCTCCCGCGTGCAAATCGATGTCGATATGGACTTCGCGTGGAGTCATGTCCACTTCGGAACGATCGCGTCCCGCGCCACCGTTTTCGCAGATTCGCACGCCGTTGACATCAACCGTCACTTTGGTGGAATCATACGGAGCCACGTCCGCGGGCACGGTTCCAAGGGAACTGACGATACGGCCCCAGTTCGGATCGTTGCCTGAGATCGCGCACTTCAGCAGGTTGGAAGCCGCGACGGCGCGACCGCATGCCAAGGCGGCCTGTTCGCTGGTGGCGCCGGTGACCTTGACGCGGATGTCGTGACTCGCACCCTCACCGTCGCCAACGATCTGACGTGCCAGAGATGCGGTGGCCTGGGCGACCAGATAGTTGAATTCGTCCGGATCCGGTTCGACTCCAGAGGCGCCGGAGGCAAGCAGGAGCACCGTATCGTTGGTGGACATGCAGCCGTCCACATCGATGCGGTTGAACGACATTTCCACACCAACGTTCAACGCGGCCTGAAGCTGACCTGCGCTCACCACCGCATCGGTGGTAATGACGCACAGCATGGTGGCAAGCTGCGGCGCGATCATGCCGGAGCCCTTGACCATACCGCCGACACGGAAACCATTCGATCCCTCAAGTTCGACGGTCTTCGGCTTGGTATCGGTGGTCATGATGGCATGGGACGCATCGGCACCCGCCTGCGCGGTATCGGACAAGGCATGGAACGCCTTCTCAGCACCGGAAAGCACATTGTCGAGCGGCAACAGTTCGCCAATGAGACCGGTGGAGCACACGGCCACATCTTCGACGTCGGCGCTCAGAAGCCCGGCGACCTTCTGAGCGGTGGCTTCGACCTGCTCATAACCGGGCTGCCCGGTGCAGGCGTTGGCTCCACCGGAGTTGAGAATCACAGCCTTGATCTGACCATTTGCCGCGATTCGACGCGACCACTGCACCGGTGCGGCGCAGAAACGGTTCGCGGTAAACGTTCCGGCCGCTGCGTTCAGCGGGCCATTATTGACCACCAGCGCAAGATCCTTCTTGCCTTCAACTGCGGAAATACCGGCTTCCACACCAGCGGCGGAAAAGCCCTTTGCAAAAGTTACACTCACGGTGCCACTCCAATCTTCGTCAATCCTGCATCTTCCGGAAGTCCCAATGCCACATTCAACGACTGTACCGCCTGGCCGGCCGTACCCCTGTTGAGATTGTCAATCGCGGCGAACGCAAGCAGTCTGCCGGCCCTACGATCCACAACCACCTGAATGTGCGCGGCATTCGATCCGATGATATTGGCGGTGGCCGGCATGGTACCTTCCGTCAGCACCACCATGAAATCCTGATCCTTATAGGCGTCGAGCCAAACCTGCCGAATCTCGCCGTCCGTCATATCCTTAGCCTTGTCAGTAAGCTTGGCGGACACGGACGCGAGGATTCCACGCGCCATCGGAGCGAGAATCGG
>CAVEVJ010000126.1:0-4938 GCA_963619075.1 Acidaminococcaceae bacterium | reverse complement strand
CTGTTGTTGTACGTCCACAGCAGGAACGTGGTCGAACCGTCAGGCAGCGGGGAAAGCGCTTCGAACCGCTCCGTGAAATCCTGCGGTGAAATGCCTGCGGAGCCGCCGGTGAGATTCGTCATGGCCGTTGACCTGCCGACGATGCGGATGATTTCCGCGGCCGCCAATGTGACCATGGCCAGGTAATCCGGGCCGAGCTTCAACGTCGGAACGCCCAGCAACAGCGCGTAGATGATGGCGAGCGCGAACGACGTGCACACGGAGGCGAACAGGTTGCAGCCCATCGACTGCGTGATTGCGAACCCGTACGCGCCGAGGAGCATGAAGCCCGCCTGGCCCATGTTCATCAGACCGGTCATGCCGAAGTGAATGTTCAGACCGATGGCGGCGAGCACGTATGCCGCCGTAGTCGGGGCGATCAACTCGCCCGCCGCATTGGAGATGATTGTCATGACGTCCATGAATCAGCCCACCCTTTGCTGCTTGCCGAAAATGCCCTGCGGGCGCACCAGCAGAACGATGATGAGGATTGCCAGCGCGCTGGCGTAACGCATGTCGTTGGGGATTACGAGCGAGCTCATGTCCGCCACGATGCCGATGACCAGCGAACCGACGAGCGCGCCGTTGGCGGTTCCAAGGCCGCCAAGCGTGACTGCGGCGAACATCAGCAGAATCAGGATCGCTCCGGTGTTCCAGGAGATGCCGTTGAGGTAGATGCCCAGCAGCACGCCGGAAAGCGCGGCCATGGCACATGACAGAATCCAGACGATGCGCACCACCTGGTCCACGTTGATGCCGGATGCCGCGGCGAGCGCGGCGTTGTCGGAAACGGCTCGCGTCGCACGCCCGAGACGTGTCTTGTAGAGGAACAACGTAACGCCCACGATCACGCAGATGGCGATCAGCGCGGACAGCAACGTCGGCATGTTGGTCGTGATCGGGCCGATCTCGAAACTGGACGGCACCGATTTGACGATGCCTTTGATGTCGCCGCCGAAGAAGAACTGGAATGTGTACTGCAATGCCATCGACAGGCCGATGGTGACGATCATCTGCTGCATGGTGCCGACGCGATGCCTGCGCAGCGGCCTCCATACGATCTCGTTCTGGATAAAGCCCGTGACCGCGCCGATGATGATGGCGAAGATGGCGGAGGCCCAGACCGGCATGTGCAGCATCTGCGTACCGACATACGCCATGAGGCCGCCGAGCGTCACCTGCTCGCCGTGCGAGAACGACTGCAGGCCCGTAGTGCCATAGACGAGATTCATGCCAACCGACATCAGCCCGAGCATTAGTCCGAAGATGACGCCGGAATACAGCTGCTGCCAGATGCGCTTGCCGATGTTGGAGCCTGTACTCGTCGATGTCGCCGCAGTGCTGGAGGAGTCGGTGTCGGTGGAGGATTGCGTTGAACCGGAGGATGTGACGCCGGAGGATTTAGAATCGCTGACCTGGTCGAAACGTACTACTCCGCGCTGCTGGTCGAAACTGGACTTCTTGATGGTCACGGTGGCGCTGCTCGCCTGCAGCCCATGTTCCTCGCCCACGGATTCGTCGATGGTGACGGTGTAGTCGCCGTCGCTTTTGACTGAAAAAGCCCACTTGCCGTCGGCGTCGGTTGTTGTTTCCGCTTCTTCCGTTCCGGAAAGTTTCACGGTCACATCCGCGATGGCCTGTTTGTCGGCATCTTGAAGAACACCGTTGACGCAACCATTGTCGGAGGTCGGATTGCACACTTCGACGGCTTCGGCTGCGCTGGCTGAATTAGGAGGCAGAATGAATAGCATCGAGAGAGCGGCGAAGATCGAACATAATATTGCGATTCCCGATCGACGATGCCGTGCGATATAAGATACGGCTGTCATAGGATTTCCTCTCTTGTTGTTTCCAACGTAGAAGAAGAAACAGCGTTCTCAGTTGCACTCAGGTTTCCGGAACGTTACCCCCCAGCTGAAGTCGTAACGTGAAAATTACGCGGGAATTCCAGCGGATGGGGCGTCTGACATCTTCATCAGAGAACAAGCGAGGCCAGTCCAAAACCCAGCGCCACGCAGATCAGCGGCACCAGCACCGTAGCCGCGCCGTACCCCAAGGCCATGGCGAAACGTCTCTTGCGAATCAGCGACAGCACTTCGTTGATGGCGGTGGAAAGCGTCGAGAATCCACCGAGGAAGCCCGTGACGAACAATGCCATGGTGTTTAAGTCCACGGACTGCGAAAAATACGACATCACGGCCACTCCGGCGCACAACGACGCGATTCCGTTGATGACAAGAGTGGATATGGGAAAACTACGGCACCAACTGCGCTGAATCGACACGTCCAACACATAACGGGCCATGGCACCCAAACCGCCGCACAGGCACATGAGCCATACCATCAGCGAACCTCCCCTGTGACCGGGTCCGCAACCAAGGGAATTTCCGCGGTGACCGGATTGGGGTCGACGAGATTCGCCAATGCCGACGATTGTTGGATCTCGGCCGGATTCTGAACGTCAATCGAATCGCCTTGCGCGGCCTGAACGGCCTGCGCGGCGGCCTTCTGAGCCACGGCGGCGGCTTCGAGCGCGGCCTGCGCGGCGGAATGCGCGACATCGGCCACCTTCATCTGACGAACCTCGGTACGCGCCCTCTGTGCGGCCGTTCGCGCACCTGCCGTACCATTTGCCGGCATATCGCCGTTCGAGTCCCTGCTGTCGGCTCTCGACATGACGTACGTCATGTGTTTGCCGATAAGCTTCGACAGAAACCATCGCATCAACGCAACGCCCAAAGCCGCAGCGATCAACGAACAGACGAACGTGCACGCAAGATATGCGAGTGTGCTGACGGGCTGCTGGTCACGCAATCCTTCGACAGTGGAAACCATAAGCCCCGACATCGTGGAAAGACCGCCGGCGAATCCCATGCCAAGGCCCTTGCTGGCCACCTGGCGTATACGCTTGCGGATCCACGACGCGGAAGCCATGTATTCAGTCAGCATGGCCAGCAGGAAGCATGCGAGTATGTTCGAAACGAACGTACCCATGTCAAACACGGAACCGGATGGCGGCATCAGCACATTCAGCACGTGCCGAAGGCCGACACCAAGAAAACCACCTACGAAAACCACGAGGTAGATCAAACCGTCGGCCAACGGATTGAACCGTGCCTGCACGCGCTTTGCGGGGGCCAGCGGAATCTGCGGAGGAATCGACTGGCCGCCCTTACTGCTTCCGGGACCGGACATGCGCTCTTACAACCGTCGAAATCTCAGTCGATAAGCGAGTTGATCTGAATGATATGGTCACGCTGGGGGCCGGTGCCGATCACGGAAATACGGCATCCGGACAGTTCCTCAAGACGCTTCACATACTCCTGGCAGGTCTTCGGCAGGTCTTCGAAGTCGTGCACCTGGGAAATATCCTCGGACCATCCCGGCATGGTCTCATAGATCGGCTTAGCCGCAGCGAACTCCGCCTGATCGGTCGGCATGTATTCGCGGCGCTCGCCGTCAACGTCGTAGGCCACGCAAATCGGAATCTCTTCCAGGCCGGTGAGCACGTCAAGCTTGGTGAGCACGATGTCGGTCAGACCGTTCACCTGCGAGGCGTAACGGTTGACCACTGCGTCGAACCAGCCGCAGCGACGCGGACGGCCGGTGGTCACGCCATATTCGTGGCCCTGCGCACGCAGCCAATCACCGGACTCGTCGAACAGTTCGGTCGGGAACGGGCCTTCGCCGACGCGGGTCACATATGCCTTGGAAACGCCGATCACACGGCTGATCTTGGTCGGTCCGACGCCGGTACCGGTGCAGGCGCCACCCGCGGTCGGATTGGAGGATGTGACGAACGGATAGGTGCCGTGGTCCACGTCGAGCATGGTGGCCTGGCCGCCTTCGAACAGCACGGTCTTGCCTTCGTCGAGAGCATTGTTGAGCACCAGCGAAGTGTTGGTGACGTACGGCTTCAGGCGTTCTCCGAGCGTCAGCAGCTCGTCGGTGACCTCGTTCACGTCGATCGGACGACGGTTGTACAGCTTGACGAGCATCTGGTTCTTCTGGTGCAGGCTCGCCTCGACCTTGTCCCTCAGGTGGTCGGCGTTGAACAGGTCGTGCACGCGGATGCCGACACGGTTGATCTTGTCGGCGTATGCCGGGCCAATGCCACGGCCGGTGGTGCCGATCTTGCGCTTGCCGAGGAAGCGTTCCGTCACCTTGTCGAGCACGCGATGATACGGCGCGATGATGTGCGCGCCTTCGCTCACCAGCAGTCGGGAGCAATCCACGCCACGGCTTTCCAGTCCGTCGATCTCTTCGAACAGCACTTCCGGATCAACCACGACGCCATTGCCGATGACCGGCGTCGTATTCGGGCTGATGATGCCGGACGGCAGCAGATGAAGCGCATACGATTCGTCTCCGACCACCACGGTATGGCCGGCGTTGTTGCCGCCGTTGAAACGTGCTACATAATCGACTTTCGTGCCGATAAGATCGGTAGCCTTGCCTTTACCTTCGTCGCCCCACTGAGCGCCGATCAACACGATTCCCGGCATAACGAACCTCCACGCTCTCGCCTTATTCCACCGAAAACAGCCTACATTGGCCCCTCTACTGAGAGGTTGCCGTTTCAGTACGAGCGAACCTTGGAACGACATCGTTCCACGGTGGTTTCACAGTATCTTCGCCGCGGCCTCACGGCGATTCCGTGGCAGCTTCACGGCATGAAGTAACGTTGGCTGCATGAATCAAGACGAGGAGAAAGTCGAATTTCAGCCACAACCATCCCAGCAGGCACGGCAAGGGCGGCAGGTGCAACAAACGCAACAGCAACATCAGGCGCAGAAGGAACACCGATCCAAAAATCCGCTGCTCGGCCATGCGACCTCGCACAGCGCCACCATCATCGGCCTGTGCGCCATCGTGCTGTGGGGATTCATGGCCGGTCTG
>CAVEVJ010000125.1:0-2594 GCA_963619075.1 Acidaminococcaceae bacterium | reverse complement strand
CTGACCGTTGGCGATCTGGTCGAGCCCGTTTTCCATGTCTGCGGTGAACTCGTAATCCACGTATTTCGGGAATTTCGTCTCCAGCAGCTTCACTACGGAGAAGGCCAGCCAGGATGGGATCAGCGCGCGGCCACGCTCATACACGTAGCCACGGTCGATGATGGTGGAGATGATGCTCGCGTAGGTTGACGGGCGTCCAATCTCCTTCTGTTCCAATGTTTTGACGAGCGACGCTTCGGTGTAGCGTGCCGGCGGTTGTGTTTCGTGTCCGTCCGCGCTCACTTCGATCGCGGCAAGCTCGTCTCCCGTCTTCATCGGAGGCAGCGACACGTTCTCATCGGTCTTCGATCCGGATTTCGCGTCCTTTTTGGCTTCGGACGTCGCGGAATGTCGTCCCTCCCCCGTGGCTTTCATAAAGCCCGGGAATTCGATTACGGTGCCGGAAGCTTGGAATACGGCGTCGCCGTTCGATCCCGTGGGCACCGACAGTCGTACCGTTGCGGTGGATCCCGTCGCATCGGCCATCTGGCATGCGAGGGTGCGCTGCCAGATCAGCGTGTACAGCTTGAGCTGGTCGGCCGGCACTTTGGTCGCGATTTCCTCAGGATTGCGGAATTGCGCGCCCGCCGGTCTGATGCATTCGTGGGCTTCCTGCGCGCCGGCGGTCTTCGTCGCATACTGTTTGGGCGCGTCGGACAGGTATCGTTCACCGAAGTTCTTCACGACGGCGTCTCTCGCGGCGGCGATCGCCTCCTGCGAAAGCGTCACCGAATCGGTACGCATGTAAGTGATGAAACCGTTCTCGTACAGTCCCTGCGCGGCACGCATGGTCTGCTTCGAGCTCATACCAAGACGATTTCCGGCCGCCTGCTGCAGCGTGGACGTGGTAAACGGCGGAACCGGACGGCGACGGTACGGCTTGGTTTCCATCGAGGAGACGGTAAATGTGGCAAATTCAAGAGATTTTGCAATCGCACTGGCCTGTTCCCCGTCCATCTGCACGACGTTGTCTTTCGCTCCGGCTGCGGTCAGCTTGCCGTCCGCGCCAAAGTCCTTGGACACCGCCAGTCTGCGACCGTCCAAGGCGACCATGCGCGAGTCGAAGGCAACGTTCTCTCCGTCCGGACCGAGAGCTTCCAACGTGGCTGTGACGTCCCAATACGGGGCACGGACGAATGCCATGCGTTCGCGTTCGCGTTCAACGATCAGCCTGGTGGCGACGGACTGCACACGACCCGCGGAAAGTCCCGGACCGACTTTGCGCCACAGCACCGGGGACAGCTCATAGCCGTACAGACGGTCCAGAATACGACGTGTTTCCTGAGCGTCCACCATGGCATCGTCCACATCGCGCGTGTTGTTCAGCGAATTTTTGATGGCCTCCGGCGTAATTTCGTGGAACACCATGCGCTTGACCGGCACCTTGGGCTTGAGCGTCTGCACCAAATGCCATGCGATGGCCTCGCCCTCGCGATCCTCATCAGTCGCGAGGTACAGGGTGTCGGCTTCCTTCAGCGCACCCTTGAGTTCGGAAACGGTTTTCTTCTTATTACCATCGACGATGTAATACGGTTTGAACCCGTCTTCGACATCAACGCCGAACTTGCCGAACTTGGCTTTATCCGACGCTGGAACCTGACTGGGCTGCGCAAGGTCACGAATATGGCCTACCGATGCCTTGACCGTGTAGTCGGAGCCCAAATATCCGCCGATTTTTTTGGCTTTGGTGGGAGACTCCACAATAACGAGCTTGCTGCCGGTAGCCATGGCCACTCCTTATTACTAGCGTTTGCAACGCAATATTAATCATGAACTGTGGAGGAATGGCAAACCGACCGTGTGGCGCGACCTGTGTTTTCGTCGTGTTTTCGTCGTGTTTTCCAACGGGCCGAAGGCGCGTCGTCAGCGCTTCGGCGGCGCCGGAGGCGCACCCACCAATCCGAGTTTCGTCAACGGGGATGCGGTCAGCTGGCGCATGGACAACGCGAGGCCGAACACCAACGCCCCCACCGACGCGGTGAGCACGGCCGAGGAAAGGCATGCGCCGGAATACGTCCATTCCGCGCTCAACGCCAATCCGGGCTCGACCTGCCACACGATGTACGCGCCGTACAAGGTTCCGAACACGCCGAACGTGAGCAGCACGCTGCCTACGATCTGCACGCTTGGAGAAGACGCACGTTTGCCGGGCTGGTCCATGCCGTTCGAAAATGTCCACGAAAGCGACAGCATCGCGAAACCGCCGACGATCAGTAGCGCCATAATCACATCCGTGGTCCTATGCCACTGTCCGGCAAGCACCGACAAACCAATCAACGTCGCATACAGCCAACCGAACACCGCAACCAGCGCACGCAGCATTCGCGGAACCGCATACAAGAGAATCACCCCTGCTATGGCGGCGAGCGCAACATGTCCGGAAGGCGCGGAATTGCTGGAATTCGATTCAAGATTAATCAGGTACGGACGAGGCAACGTCGCCTTGAGCGTTTCGACCACGACGAAGCTTACGATGCCGAACACGGCCGATTGCGCGATCGCGATCCATCGTTTTCTCCCGATGAGCACGACCAGGGCCACCGTCATCATGGCAT
>CAVEVJ010000124.1:0-5341 GCA_963619075.1 Acidaminococcaceae bacterium | reverse complement strand
AGAATTCCCTTAAATATTCGCCTGGCTTGCCTTCGCTGTGTCCACCTTCGGCCAATGAGGGAACCAGGGGTGACGCGAATTCCCGAATCTTGTTCGCAAAGTCAGGGTCGCCATGCGGTCCGAGCAGAATCGCGATATACGGGGCGTCTTTGCGTGTCTGTTCAAGGAACGCCGCGAGATTAATCCGTACGCTGCCGCTTCCGTCCGTTCCTATCACCTGTTCGTCGATCACGTCGGCACGTCGCGCGATCAGCCGTTCTTCCTCACGTTCGAGCAGGTCGCGCACGCCGTCGTAGTACAGGTAGAACGTGGCACGATTGTAGCCTGCCAAATCGGTGATCTGCTTGACGGTGATTTTTTCGACCGGCTGTTTGGAATACAGCTTCCAGAACGCGCCGCATAGCTTTCGTCTCGTGCGCTCCGTGACTTCCGGCTGCTTCATGACCATGATCGCCTATCTCCTCCTGACTACATTGCACGCTGCCGTATTGCGTCGAACACCATATTGCGCAACGTCGCATCGCGCGACACGCCGTCGTGCGATAAGGCGCATTCTCATTTCCGTCCACCATCGTGCGTGCCGTTATTCCTTGTGCCGTAAGGAATGGTGCGCAACATCATACGACATCATGTCGAACGATGTTCATTGATGAACGAAACTGCCCCGCCTATCGTACTCATTCGACGACATAACGTCTACTGATACAAGCCGTATTTCCAATGGTTGGCGCAAGCTGCTGTGCCAATCGATATACGGCGGCCAGAAAGGAAAATCATGTCTGGAATCAAGTTCGAAACCAAATGGCTCGCCCCGCTAGGTGTGCTGTGCGCGTTCCTGGTGCTGTGGAGCTTCATGTTCTTCCCGATACTCAACGGCACTCCGAAAAATGTGCCCTACGCAATCCTTTCCTTGGATGAGGGCGCAACCAGCATGGGTGCCACAGTGAACGTCGGCGACCAGCTCGTAAGCAAACTCACCGATTCCGACGCTGCAGCCACGCTTTCCACCGCGAGCGCATCCTCTTCGGATGGGGATTCCGAGACTCCCATCAAGTGGACCGTGCTCAACAGCCAGCAGGAATTGGATGAAGCCATGAACGGCAACGATTATTATGGCGCGATCGTGATTCCCGAGGACTTCACCGCCAAACAGCTCGCAGCCAAGCAGGCCGAAACCCAGACTGAGGCCCAATCCGCACAATCGGACCAAAGCGATTCGGACGCCGACAAGCCGACCATTGAAATCATCACCAATAGCGCGAAGAACGCATCCGTTGCCCAACAGCTCTCCACGCAGATGAGCAATACACTCAAACAGCTCGGCGTGAACGTGAAATCCACCACCGTGCACGGCTACGACCTGGGCACCACGGCCGGCGCCCAAATGATCGGCCAGCTGTCAGCCGCGCCGACCATCGCCATGAGTGCCAGCTGCATCATGATCATGTTCAGCATGACCCGCGCCGGCAAGAACGCATCCCGTAAGGAACGCCTCGCACGATTTGGCATCCAAGTCGGTTACGCGCTGGTCCTGTCCGCCGGCGTGGCGGGTCTCGCATGCTTCCTCATGGGCGTCATCGGCGGCATGACCGCGCCGTTCGTCACCATCTTCCCGTTCCTGTGGATGGCCAGTTTCTGCATCATGAGCATGCTGATCGGCCTTATGACATTGTGCTTCCCGATTGGCGCCATCGGCATGTTCGCCCTCATGGGCACGATGGGCTGCGCCTACACCGCGCACGAAATGCTGCCCACGTTCTTCCATGACTGGATCTATCCGTGGTCGCCCGCACGCTATGTGGTCGACGGCGTCAGAAGCGTCATCTTCCTCGGCGACGGCGCGTTCAACGCCAGCCTCGGCGCGCTGTCCGTCTGCCTGATCATCGGACTGGTGGTCGCGGCAATCGGACTCGCTCTACCCGTCGCACACAACAAAACCGACACTGTCGCAAACGCGGCAATGGCATGATCGTACGTAACTTTTACGCCGAATCGCGCTTTTCCGCGGCAAAGGGACGTTGCATGCGCTGCGTGAGCTGCGTACGTCACACGCGCTGCATACGTTGCATTATTGCGTGCGCTGCACGCGTCACATGCGTTACATGCTGGCAAGCTGTTCGATGGTCACGAATGTATAGCCCTGCTTCTTCAGATCATCGATGATGCCGGGCAACGCCTGCACGTCCTGCGAACGATCGCCGCCACCGTCATGCATCAGCACAATCGCACCGTTGTGCGCATTGTTGAGCACGGCATCGTGAATCGCCTGAGCGCCCGGCATCTTCCAATCCAAAGTGTCGATATCCCACAGCACATTCATGCTGACTATGCCTGCGGCCTGCTTCCACTGGTCAACGCCGAACGAGCCGTACGGTGCACGCATGACGGTGGTCTCGACCCCGGAGGCCGCCTTGATGTTGTTGAAACCGTCCTGCAGTTCGGAGCACAACGCATTGGCGTCCAAATTCGGCAAATACGCATGGGTGTTGCTGTGGCTCGCCACCTGATGGCCCTCATTCAGCATGCGCTGCTCCAGATTCGGATACGCCGCCGCCGACGTGCCGACATCGAAGAACGTGGCCTTCACGCCCTTCGACTTCAGAATATCGAGAATCTGGCCGCTGTACTGGCTCGGCCCGTCATCGAACGTCAACGCGATCACCTTGCTTCCTGCCGGACGGGGAGTACGCGACTCGACCACCAGATCCTGAGGCTCCTCCACAACCCCTTTGTCGACCCGCTTCTGCGATGTCTCGCCGACCCAAACCTCTTTCTTGCCGTCCTTACCCTGCTGCTTGAGCTCCTGCAACGGACCATTATTGAGATTGATGTTCGTGCCATGCTCCACGGTCTCGTATTCCACGGTATGGCCCTCGGTCTTGTCTACACCGGATTCGACGGTTATCTCGGCATTTTCCGGCATGCGCTCGCTGTCGTAAGTATCGGGCGCCACGGTATTGCCGTTGATCTTGACGACGATCGATTCGCCGCCGGTCTCTTCCAGCACTTCTCCGGCGACGTCGAGAAGACGGCCGGGCTTGGCATTGAAATTGTTGTTTTCCGAAAGCAGCGTCGCGACTGTCGTATCGACGCGGATCTGCCGATCGATGGTGTTCACGGTGACGGGAATGCGGCGCAGATGGTAGTGCCATGCGTACAGTCCTCCGGAAGCGACCGCCAGAAAAGCGATCAGAGCCACTATCGATAGGGTGATGCGAAGCCACGAAGGTCGCTTCCGTCTCATGTGGGGGCGGTCGTCGAAGGACAGTTCTTCAATGTCGTGTTCCAAACTCATTTTTCGCTTCTCTCTCAAACGCCTCGGCATCACATCGACGGGGGCAATACGTCAATTGTATGTGACGATGCTTCCCCTTTCCTCCCACTATGCGCCTCTGTCATGTTGCCGGACATAATGGAAGCATGACTATCGCAACTCCTGAACGTTATGCCGAAATGCTGGATGCCGCGCAACGCGGCGGATATGCGTACCCTGCAATCAACGTGACCAGCACACAGACCCTGAACGCGGCCCTGCAAGGTTTCGCGGAAGCGGAATCCGACGGCATCATCCAGGTGTCGGTGGGCGGTTCCGCGTATTTCTCCGGGCAGAGCGTGAACGATCGCGTGGTAGGCTCCTTGGCGTTCGCGGCGTTCGCTCATGAGGTGGCCGCGCACTATCCGAATATCACGGTCGCGCTGCATACCGATCATTGCGCGAAGCAATATCTGGACGAGTGGGTTCGCCCGCTGCTCGCGCATGAGGCCGAACAGGTACGCCGAGGCGAGGATCCGACGTTCCAGTCGCACATGTGGGACGGTTCGACGGTGCCGCTGGAGGAGAATCTTGATATCGCGGCGGAGCTGCTGGAAAAATCCGTGAAGGCGCACACCGTGCTGGAAATCGAAATCGGCGCGGTCGGTGGTGAGGAAGACGGTCATAGCGCGGAAATCAACGAAAAACTGTATTCCACGCCGGCCGACGGTGTGCGTGTGGCCGAACGTCTGGGATTGGGCGAGCATGGTCGCTATATGGCTGCATTCACGTTCGGCAACGTGCATGGCGCGTATAAGCCGGGCGTGGTGCAGCTGCGTCCGAAACTGCTGCGCGATATTCAGTCGGAAGTGTGGAACGCGGCGTATGACGGCCGATTGGGAAGCATGGATTCCGCGCACGTCGCCGCATGCGCTCTGCCGGATATGCCGGAAGGTAAGCCATTCCCGCTGGTGTTCCACGGCGGGTCGGGCTCAAGTGCAGAGGAGATCGCGGAAGCGGTCAGCTACGGCGTGGTCAAGATGAACATCGATACGGACACGCAGTACGCGTTCTCCCGTTCGATTGCCGGACACATGTTCCGCAATTACGATGCGGTGCTGAAGATTGACGGCGAGGTCGGCGATAAGAAGCTGTACGATCCGCGTTCGTGGGGTCGTGAGGCGGAATCCGCGATGGCCGCCCGCGTTGTTGAGGCGTGCAAGCAGCTCGGTTCCGCAGGACGTGCGCTGAAGTAGCGGAATCAGCGCGATCTGCGGGCGAACCAGAGGTTGATGAGCGAGCCTGTGACCACTAAGGCCACACCGATCCAGAATGGAACGCCCAATGCCACACCCAGCAGAAGGGTGCTGCAGGCTGTGGAGAAAACGGGAGTCGCGTACGATGCGATCGCAAGCGTTTCCATGTTTCCATGCAGCATGCCGTACCCCCAGCAGGAATATCCTCCGGCAATGGATGCGGCGCAGGCGACCAGTGCAACGTAACCGCCGATGCCTGGTGCGGTGGACGGCAATCCCTGGCCCGAGACGAAATGAATGATCCACAGCATTACGGCCACGCAGCAGAAGAAGTAGGTCGTGCCGTCGTAGCCTTTGGACATTGCCGGAGTGAAGGTCGCGTAGACCGACCAGATGAACGCTCCGGCAAGGGCCAGCGCATATGGCAGGGGATTCGAGGCGATGTTGCGCAGCGCCTCATGCACATCCAGACTTTCGCCGCCGACGGCCAACGCCACGCCGATCGTGGCCACTATCGCACCGGGAATCGCGGTCAGGACGGCACCTTTGCGAGATGAGATCGCGGCGGTCATCAGCACGAGCAACGTGGGCCACAGATAGTTGACCAGACTGACCTCCACGGATTGGGCGGCGGTGGACGCCAAACCGATCGACAACGAAATCGAAGCCTCATATGCGATGAACAGCATGCCGCCGATCAGCAGGTATTTGCGCGGCGCTTCGCGTACGGGGGCCGGTCTGCGCGTAAGGAACAACAGCACGCCGCCGACGGTGTAGATCAGAGCGGAGCCGAGGGTCGCGCCGAACGATTCGGCGACGAGACGTACCAGAC
>CAVEVJ010000123.1:0-5278 GCA_963619075.1 Acidaminococcaceae bacterium | reverse complement strand
CGAACAACGGCATCTGCGCCACGGTGAGCAGCGCCTGGGTTATGACGGGTTCGCCGGTGAACGGGTAGACGGCGAGAATGGCATTGGCGTTGGTGTTGCGGATGATCACGGCGTCGGTGGTGTAGGCGAACGATTTGAGCGTATGGCCTTTGACGGTGATGCCGCCGCATTGCTGGGAGATGATCTCCGGAACCCTTGCGCTTGGCGAGGAGAGACGTCCTTCGACCTTTGCGGTGCCGTATGCGGTTCTGGATACGTGCGGCACCGCCGAATGCTGCTCCACGGCCACCGCCGCGCTTGGGGTGAATAACGAATATTTGTTGATGAGTCCGCTGCTTGCGCCGGCCGTCTGCTGAACCTGTTCCGATTGGGTCTCGCCATGCTGGGGAGCATTCTCCTGAATCCGCTGCTGTTCGAGACTCATTCCGTCATCTCCTTGCTGGTGTGGTTCAACGCCAGGAATTCACGGATCGCTTTGCGGCGTTCCATGAACTCCTCTTCAAGAAGTTTGGTGTCGGCATTGTCGATGATGCGTTGCAACAGTTCGCTGAGAGTGGAAAGTTCTTCATCGGACAGGCAATCGAGCATATGCGTGGCCGAATCCTTATACGCGATGTTCTGTTGGGTCATGGTCGTGCCGTGATGCCTCGCGGTCTCGACGTTGCGCAGACGAGTGGCGGCGCGTAACGCGGTCTGCGTACGGGTCGCCTTGAGCTTGGTGTGCAACAGAAGAATGTTCAACTCATGTAGTTTGTTGATGACTTCTTTTCTTTGGTCGGTCATGAAGACTCCCCGCTCTGTTGATATGTTGCTTGGTACGCACAGTCTAACGCAGATGGATTCATAAGGCTTTCGGCAAACGTGAGAAGTATGCGTAATTACCGGGATAAACGAAAAGCTCCGACTTTCCAGTCGGAGCTTTCATTCGTCTGCAAGATCCATGAGGGCTTACTTGGTGACGGCCTTCTTCAGCAGGGAGCCTGCGGAGATACGCACGCCATAGGTTGCCGGGATCTCGATGGTCTCGCCGGTGCGCGGGTTGCGGCCGGTGCGAGCGGCGCGCTTAACGCGTTCTGCGGAGAACAGACCGGTCAGCTTCAGGCCTTCGCCGGACTGCATTGCCTCGACGAACACGTCCTGGAAAGCGTTGACAGCCGCCTCGGCCTGAGCCTTGGTCAGGTTGGACTTCTGGGCGATCTTCGAGACGAGATCAGACTTGTTGTATGCCATAAAGCATCCTTCTTGGATCAGGGGATATCCAGATTACGAACATCCACGTTCACATACGATACTAGCGCACGTCATGGGCAAAAACGGCGTTTTATAAGGGATTTCAGCTTGTTTTTCCCCGAAGGGAGGCAAAATTCTCTTAGAAAGGGGGATAGGTCAGATCAGATTGCGTCGATCGAGCCATTTCATGGCCAGCGCACCTACCGGAATACGCAGCCAGTAGAAGGCGATTCTGTAGACGAGAGTAGCGGAAACCGCGATGGTGGAAGGCACACCGACCGCGGTGAACGCAACGGACAACGCCGCCTCCACGGCACCCAAACCGCCAGGCGTCGGCACCGCCGATCCCAACGTGTTGGCAAGCAGGAAGATAAACGTGGTCTCCACGGGATTCGTGTGATATCCGAAAGCCAGCAGTGCCGCCCAGAATCCCAAACCCGTGGCCACGTTGAGAATGAACGCCCCTGCCACACCGAACGCCATCTCCTTCGGCCGAGTGAGCACGTTGATGAGATTGCGCGCATACGATTTGACCAACGGCAGATATTCGTCCGTAATTTTACGGCGTATGGGACGAATTGCCATGGCCGCCGAGACGATGATCGCCACGATGGCAATCACCATAATCAGCGTATTCGTGGGAATCATGCCGGAAAGCGTGTTGCGTCCGGTGAAGATTCCGATGAACAGCACCAGAAGAACGGTCATGCTGCTTTGCACCGCCCATACCGCGCTCATGATGGCGGTGGCCGCGGTGCTGCGATAGCCGCTTTTTCTCAGGAACTGCAGATTGACGAATGCCGGTCCGACTCCCGCAGGCATGGAAACCGCGGTGAAGCCCGCCGCCATCTGCGAACAGTACACGCCAACAGGATTGCGCCTGTCCTTATCCATGAAGCCGAACAACGTCATGGCGGAACCGAACCATGCCACGAATCCGAATGCCACGCACAACAACGCCATGGCCAGATTCGCCTCTCTTACGGCGTTGATCATCTCCACAGGCTGAATCTGCGTGAACACCACATACACGGCGACGACCAGCAATGCGATGGCGACGAAGGAGCGCGGGCTGAATCGGGAAAGCGGCACTTTTTCAATCGAATCGGCGACTTCCTGAGGAGCAAGCATGCTGATGCGACTGCGCAGCTCGGTCGGAAGACGCTTCTCCCAGCCGGGCAGGGTGCGGGTGGCCGCTGGAACTGCGGCTTTCTGCATGAACGGAGCCAAATCGATCAACTGCTGGTCTCCCCAGGTTCTTCGGGCGCAAGCCAACGCACGGTCGGTGCCGTTCAATGTACTGAGCAATACCAGAAGCTGCACTTTGTCGAGAGCGAAATTGGGCAACGAACTGCCGTAATCGCCATTCTGCCATCCTGCGATCACAGGAGTGCCGTCCTCCATACGGGACAACGTGTCCGGAGTGATTCTGCGGTGGGTGAATCCATGACGGTGCGCGTCGGACAAATAGCGCATGAAGCGTTCCATATCGTTGTCCGACATGGTGTTCGGATTGCATGCAAGCGGCATTCTGTCGGTATGGAACACAAGAATGGAGGACTCTCCACTATCGGCCACACCGTACACGTCGGGCGTCAGCAGTCCGGCATTGGCCATGCCCAGCAGCATCGCATAGTGGTGGTGCTGGGCGTCGATGGAGGAACGGTCCCGACGCATGGAAACACCGGTCAACCGAATCCATTGCCATAATTGATTCAGATAACCCGCCACATGCACCTGATTGTCAAGCACGGAAACGGTATAGCGCTCGCCGTTGCGGTCGGTGGCATAGTAGATGCGCGAATTCTCCGCCAGATCATCCGCAAGCGATGTCCTCAACACGCTCGAATCATCATACGAATCGAAACTGCGGGAGAGGGATGCCACGTCTATGCCGATGGAACGCAGCGATTGCACCAATTGAAGCCCCCACACACCGTTGCTGCGCGTACCGATCGCGAAACGGATCAGCATGCCGATGGTACGTCCCACGGCGAAGGATACGATCATGCCGGCCAGGGAATTCCATGACAGCATCACCAGAAGCACGGCCAGCGCATAGAGCACATTCCATCCCCATTTGACTGCGGATCGGAGGCGGCGAGGGCCGGCCGTGGTCAGGAACGCGGCCATGGCCGCATAGAAATCAGGCAGCAGTCCGATGCCGAGTGACGTGCCGTTGGATTGCAATGCGATGATGAGCGTGTTGTTTCCCGACCCGCTGATCAGCGAGGAAATCACCCAGACCGCGCCGAATCCGAGCAACAGCGTAAGCGCCGATATCACGCTTTGCAGCCATTCCTTGGCCACAAGCAGCTGCACGAGTACGGTGACGGTGATGGCGACAAGCGCTATCTGCTGCAACAGGGAAGCGGGAACATCCATAAGCCAGCTGATCGCCTGGCTGACCGACCGAACATCCGATTCGACGCCGGTTGTGGTGCCATGCAGATAGATGGAGAACAACCCAACGCCCACGCCGATGAGCAATGAAAGGAGAGCTCGCATCAAATCGGCGAAATCACGGCTGCGTTGCGGCGGCACGTCGTCGATACGTGGTTCGGCGACGTTTGGTTCAAGAACAAGAGACACTATCGGCATGCTCCATACATACAAGTCGGAAACCGCTGAATGCCGTTTCCTTTTCGCTACGATAATACGCCTTGGGGCGGCTGCAAGGAAATGCAGCCGCCCCAAGACAAGGCTTTTGGCGTCGAAAAGCCGAATGCGTCAGCGGTCGAAATCAACCAGCTTGCCGGCCACGCCGACGTAGGTGGAAGGGGTGAGCGCCTTCAGACGGGCTGCGGTGTCTTCATCGAAGGCCTGCTGGTCGATGAACTGTTCGACGGCCTCCTTCGAAATCTCATGGCCTCGCATCAACTCCTTGACCTTCTCATACGGCTTGTCCATGCCCGGAAGACCGGCCAGCTCGCAGGCGCGCATGGCGGTCTGAATCGGCTCGCCAAGCACCTCCCAATTGGAATTGAGCTCGGCCTCGATGGCGTAATCATTCGGGTGAATGGAGTTCAAGCCGCCCATCAGGTTGTTCAACGCCAGCACGGAATAGCCCAAAGCGGAACCGATGTTGCGCTGGGTGGTGGAATCGGTCAGATCACGCTGCCAACGGGACTCGACCAGCGTAGCGGACAACGTGTCGAGCAGGGAGCAGGAAATCTCCAGATTCGCTTCGGCGTTCTCGAAACGAATCGGATTGACCTTGTGCGGCATGGTGGAGGAGCCGGTGGCGCCCTTGACCGGAACCTGGGCGAACACGCCACGGGAGATGTACATCCACACATCCACACACAGGTTGTGCAGAATGCGGTTGGTGTGGCTGATGGTGCCGTACAACTCGGCCTGCCAGTCGTGCGATTCGATCTGGGTGGTCAACGGATTCCAGGTCAGCCCCATGCGGTTGGTCACGAATTCACGGGAGACCGCGACCCAGTCCACATTCGGGCATGCGGCGAGATGGGCACCAAACGTGCCGGTGGCGCCATTGATCTTGCCCAGATATTCCTGAGCCTTGACCTTGTTCAGCTGGCGGTTCAGACGGTACACGTACACCGCAAGTTCCTTGCCCAGCGTGGTCGGGGTGGCCGGCTGACCGTGGGTCAGCGACAGCATGGCCTTGTCACGGTATGCGTCGGCCTTCTCCGCCAGATGATCGACGATTGCCTGGGCTCCCGGAAGCCACACGTTTTCAATGGCGTCCTTGACGCAACGGGCGGTGGACAGATTGTTGATGTCTTCCGAAGTGCAGGCGAAATGCACCAGCGTCTTAAGGTTCGTCAGCTGGGTCTCATGGCCCAGAACCTCGGCCGCCTTGTCGAGCTGGTCGTCGATGTAGTATTCCACGGCCTTCACGTCGTGATGGGTCTTTGCCTCATGAGCGGCATGCTGGGCGATTCCCTCAGCACCGAAATCCTCGGGAATGGAACGCAGGAACGCCTGCTCCTCTTCGGTAAGCGGCTCGACTCCGGCGACGATGGGCTGGTTGCCGTTGCCCTCGAAACCGTTGGCAAGCAGAATCATCCACTCGACTTCC
>CAVEVJ010000122.1:0-7767 GCA_963619075.1 Acidaminococcaceae bacterium | reverse complement strand
ACAATCCGGACCAGTGGCCGGAATCGGTATGGGACGACGACATCCGCCTGATGAAGCAGGCGGGCGTGAACCTGGTATCCGTGGGTATCTTTTCTTGGGCTCGGATCGAGCCGGAGGAGGATATATACGATTTCGACTGGCTTGACCGTATCATCGGCAAGCTCGGCGGGGCGGGCATTGCCGTGGATCTGGCATCCGCCACCGCTTCGCCTCCGATGTGGCTCACCCAAGCGCATCCGGAAGTGCTGTGGAAAGACGAGCGTGGCAATGTGTGCCAGCCGGGTGCACGTCAGCATTGGCGACCGACCAGCCCCGTGTTCCGTGAATATGCTCTGAGACTGTGCCGTGCGATGGCCGAGCATTACAAGGGTAACCCGTATGTAGTGGCTTGGCATGTAGGCAACGAATACGGCTGCCATAATCGATTCGACTATTCCGAGGATGCCGAACTCGCGTTCCAGAAGTGGTGTGAGGAACGCTACGGAACAATCGAAAAGGTGAATGATGCGTGGGGCACCGCGTTCTGGGCGCAACGTGTGAACGACTTCTCCGAGATTATCCCGCCACGTTTCATAGGTGAAGGCAACTTTATGAACCCGGGTAAGTTGTTGGATTTCAAACGGTTCAGCTCCGATGCGCTGAAGGCCTTTTATATGGCGGAACGCGATACGCTGGCCGAGATCACGCCGGATTTGCCGTTGACCACCAATTTCATGGTTTCCGCAAGCGGTGCGGGCTTGGACTATGACGATTGGGGTGGTGAGGTCGACTTTGTGTCCAACGACCATTACTTCACTCCGGGAGATGCCCAATTGGACGAACTGGCGTTCTCCGCATCCTTGGTGGACGGTATCTCGCGCAAGAATCCGTGGTTCCTAATGGAACATTCCACCTCGGCGGTCAACTGGCGTCCGATTAACTACCGTAAGGAGCCAGGGCAACTTGTGCGCGATTCCCTTGCTCATGTGGCGATGGGCGCGGACGCGGTATGCTACTTCCAATGGAGGCAGTCGAAGGCGGGTGCGGAAAAGTTCCATTCTGCGATGCTTCCCCATGCAGGTGAGAATTCGCAGGTGTTCCGCGACGTATGTGAATTGGGCTCCGATTTGAAGACGCTGTCGGATAACGGATTGCTTGGCACCAGGCTGGCGAAATCCCGTGTGGCCGTGGTGTACGACTATGAGTCCGAATGGGCCAGTGAACACACCGCTACCCCGAGTCAGAAGGTCCGTCATGTCGACGAGCCTCTTGCCTGGTTCCGCGCGTTTGCCGACAACGGTGTGACCGCCGATGTTGTTCCGGTTCGGTCGAATTGGGACGAGTATGAGGTGGTCGTGCTGCCGAGTGTGTACATCCTTTCGGAAGAGACCACGCGTCGTGTGCGTGAGTACGTGGCAGGTGGCGGCAGACTGATCGTCACGTATTACACGGGACTGTCCGATGAGAGGGATCATATTTGGCTTGGCGGCTATCCGGGATCGATTCGTGATGTGGTCGGCGTGAGGATTGAAGAATTCTCTCCGTTGGGAGCCGACTGGCCCGGAACGCCGGAGAGTCTCGATCTTGATAACGGCACGACGGCACATGATTTTGCCGATGTCATCACATCCATAGGCGCGGACGCCACTGTGCTTGCCTCGTTCAAGGATAATTCGTGGACGGGAATGGACGGGCGTCCGGCAATCGTCGGCAACGTATATGGCGAAGGTCATACGGTGTATGTCGGGGCCCGTTTGAGACGTGACGGCATTGCCGAAAGCCTACCGTCGATACTTTCCTCATTGGAAGTGAACGTTCCGGAAGCAGGAGATCCGGGTTTGCTGCGGGTCGAACGTACGGATGGCGCGCGCACTTTCATGTTCCTGTTCAATCGTACGCATGCCGTGATCGAAACGGTGGAGGACGGACATCCGATCGTCTCGTCATTTGCCGATGCGAGTAACGGTAAGGTGACGATACGCCCTAATGGGGTGATCGTGCTCAAGAAGTGATGTAGTCAATACGAAAACGGGTACGGCTGTCGGGAATTCGGTTTTACTGAATCCCGACGGCTTTTTTATGGGATACTGGCGTTCTCAGGTTGGTTTCGACCTTCTGACGTACACTCAAGACGTATTGCGAATAAGAGTCACAACGCAGGATAAGGGGAGTGGGCGTGAGTCTGAAACTGGTGAGGCGACTGATCGCCACATGCTGTGCCGGCATCGTGGCCGTGAGTGCGGCTGCCTGTGGAGCCGGTCAGGATACCCGCACCGAGATCACCGTATGGTCGTGGGAGCCGAGCATGCAGTCGGTCATCGACGCCTTCGAAAAGGAGAATCCCGATATTCATGTGGTCTGGGAGAACACCAGCGGATACAACAAGCTCAACAACGCCATTCAGGACGGATACGGCATCCCCGACGTGGTGCAGCTGGAATATTACGCGTTGCGCCAGTATGCGGTCAGCAGCCAGCTGGTGGACATCACCGACCGTACGTCGGCCTATGAGGATTTCTATACGCCGGGCACATGGGCGTCGGTGAGGCTCAACGACCGTGTGTACGGACTTCCCATGGATTCCGGCCCGATGGCCTTCTTCTACAATGAGGACGTATTCGAACAGGTGGGTGTCGACGCCTCGCAGATCCGTACGTGGGACGAATATTACGAGGCGGCCAAAAAACTCAAGGAGATCGGGGTGTACATCACCGCCGATTCCGGCGATGCCAGCTTCTACAGCGCCATGATCTGGCTTGCCGGAGGGCGCCCGTTCTCGGTGTCCAACGACGGCAAGAACGTGACGATCAAGCTTACGGAGGATAGTGGAACGAATTCCTTTACCAAATTCTGGCAGAAGATGATTGATGAGGGATTGGTTTATACCGGTTCGGATACTTGGTCCGACAAGTGGAAGGAAACCGTGGGCTCGGGGAAAGTGGCGTCGCTGTTCGCAGGGGCTTGGATGCCGTCGTTGCTGATGTCCAATCTGCCTGGAGCGGCTGGATTGTGGCGCGTGGCGCAAATGCCTACGGAGGACGGCAGGACCACTACATCCGAAAACGGCGGTTCGGCGCTGGCCGTGTTGCAGCGTTCCCGTAAGCCGGAAGCCTCCTATCGGTTCGTGGAATACGTGTGCCATAACGCGGACGGCATCAAAAAACGTGTGGATGGCGGTGCGTTCCCTGCCGACAACAACACGTTGTCCGACTACGATTTCCTGGGCAAGACCACGGTGACCGACAGCAGAGGGCTTGAAATACCGTATTTCGGTGGCCAGGAATATAATCGGGTGCTTTCCAAAGCCGCTGAAAGCGTATCGACGGGCTACCAGTATCTGCCGTTCGAGGTGTATGCGCGAAGCGATTTCGAGAGCACAGTGGGCAAGGCGTACAAGTGGTCGAGTCTGCTGGTCAAGGAGCAGGAACGTCTTGATATCATCGCGGCAGGCGGCAAGGTGTCGAGCAAATCCAATTCGGAAGATGCCATCGAAAAGGTCGCTTCCTCCGACCGGCTGAAACTGAAGAACGCCATAGCGCTCTGGCAGAAGGATCTCAAGGAATACGGCGCCAATCAGGGCTTTACCATTCAGTAGCCGGTCCGGCGCACGGTTTTTCGGATGCGGAGTCCCTTTCTCGGTTGCGACGTCCATTCCCTGGGCTGTGGCGTCCATTCCTTGGGCTGTGGCGTCCATTCCTTGGGCTGTGGCGTCCGTTCCTTGGACACTGAACCCCCTTTCTCTGGCCCCAAGCGGAAAGTACGGGCGTAATTGCCTACTTGTGTGTCACGGAATCGCCAATGAATTTTTAAAAACGTTGGAAAATCAAGGTTTTTAAACATCGGATACGCGATTTCGATACCCTCTTTTGCACACAACCCGGAATATACGCCTGTATTTCCGAGTTGTGGCAGACAGAAAGGTACGCAACGGCCTTGTCGCAGCCAAATCCCAAAATCAGGTTCCCGAAATCCGCTCCCGCACTCGTCGACATACCGCCGCGAAATGAACGTTCAGCGGGAATTGCGATTGTAAATATGCAGCATTCCCTTGAAAATCAGATCGGGGTCGTACACGTCGATCAGATCGGTGTCGTTGATGAACACGCGGCCCAGTCCGCCGGTGGCCACGACGCGGAAATCCTCGTCGATTTCACGTTTGAACTGCATGATGGTGCGTTCGATGCCGCCGAGGAAGTTGTAATACAGTCCGGCTTGCATGGCCTGCCTTGTGTTCTTGGCCACGATCGATTTCGGCCGGGTGATCTCCACTTCCGGCAGCTGCGCGGTCTCGTTCCACAGGGCCGCGGCCCCCGTGCGAATGCCGGTGGTGATCAGCCCGCAGATGATCGACGCGTCCTTGGTCACGTAATTGAACGTCGAGGCCGTGCCGAAATCCGCCACAAGCAGCGGGCCGCCGTACTCGTAGTAGGCGCCCACGCAGTCGGCGATGCAGTCGGAGCCCATGGTCTGGGGATTGTCGATGCGAATGTTGAGGCCGGTTTTGATGCCCGGTCCCACGATCATCGGGTCGATGTTGAGGAATTTCACCATGCTCGCACGGAACGAGTGCATGACTTTCGGCACCACGGAGGAGATGATCACGTCGTCCACGTCTTCCGGGGCATATCCGCTTAATCGCAGGAACTGCATGATCATCAGACCGTATTCGTCGGACGTGTGGTTCGCCTTCGTGGTAATGCGGTACGTGCCGGTGGTCGTTCCGTCGTCGATGAATCCGACCACCACGTTCGTGTTGCCGATGTCAACCGCGAGCAACAGCATGCTTGCCTCCTTGATTCGCCGCGCCGCCGCGCAGTTCGGACAGTTCCATAAGGATTCGTTCGGCCAGATCCTGCTTGCTCATCTTGCTCCAATGCTCGATGAGCGGTTCCTCGGCAGTCGGGCCGGGCTTCAAAACGGTGACCACGTTCGTGTCGGTACCGAATCCCGCGCCCTCGGTATGCAGATTGTTGGTCACCAGCATGTCGCAATGCTTGGAAGCGAGCTTTTTCGCGGCGTTGGCTTCAAGATCCTGCGTTTCCATGGCAAAACCGCACAGCGTTTGGCCATCACGTTTGTTCTGGCCGGCCCATGCCAGAATGTCCGGATTGGCCACGAGTTCCAGTTCCATGCTGGTCCGTCCGTTTTTCTTGATTTTCTCATCCGAACATCCGGCCGGACGGAAATCGCCCACGGCGGCCGCCATGATGGTGATGTCCATATCGCGGAAGCGTTCGCTCACCGCGTCGAACATGTCTTGCGCGGTGGTCACGTGCATGGTGTTGACGCCGTTCGGCTCGTTCAACGACACGGGCCCCGACACCAGCGTCACGTCGGCGCCCAATTCGCGTGCCCTGCGCGCTATGGCGTATCCCATTTTTCCCGTGGAATGATTCGTCAGATAGCGTACCGGATCAAGCGGCTCCTGCGTCGGTCCGGCGGTGACCATTATGCTGAGCCCGCTGAGAGGAAGGTCGTCCGTGAGCAGTGCCTCGACGGCTTGCTCGATAATCTGCGGCTCCTCCATGCGTCCTTTGCCGACATCGCGGCAGGCGAGCATTCCGGCCTCCGGTTCCACGATGCGCCATCCAAGTTCTCGGCAGACGGACAGATTGCGTTGCGTCGCCGCGTTCTCATACATACGCACGTTCATCGCGGGGCATAGGATTTTCGGACCGTCACCGTAGGCGAGCACGGTGCTGGTGAGTTGGTCGTCGGCGATACCGCATGCGATTTTCGCGATGATGTCGGCGCTGGCCGGGGCGATGACGAGCATATCCGCCCATTTCGCATCATCCACATGATTGATCTGCAACGGATTCGACGGAGGTGCGGCGACATCGCCGTCATCCTGTCGGGACGTGAACATGCCCGTACGCGTTTGCGTATGCGTCAATGAGCTGAACGTCAACGGAGTCACGAACTGCTGTGCTGCGGCGGTCATCACCACGCGCACCTCATGACCGGCCTTGCTCCAATCGGAAGCGAGATGGCAGGCCTTGAACGCGGCGATGCTGCCGGTGACCCCGAGAAGAATATGCGCCATGGACGTCCCTTCCGTAAATCCTGTCGGCAACTTGTCAAGTATATATCGCAGGCGACGGTCCGACGGGTATACGGGCCGCTAGAATCGAACGCTGGTGGTCGACTTGACTGGAAAGCGGCCAACCGGAAATAACAAAAATCAAGAGGAGCAACAATGTCTCAATCTTCTGGTGTGTACGGCAATGCCGACGCAACCGAAACGAAGAACGAAACGGCGAGCACCGACGCAACGCTTAACGCGCGCGTCAAATCGCCGAACAACAAAGGTCCGAAGAAGTGGATCTACGCCATCATCGCACTCGTAGTGGCGGTCGCGGTGGTCGTGGGCGTCATCGCACTGCGCAACAACGGCAAAACCGGCACGCAAGGCAAGGCCGACACCGTCACCATCGGCCTCAAGCTCGCCCCGGTAAGCCTCGACATCCGCCACCAGTCCGGTTCCGCGATCGAACAGGTGCTCATCGGCAACGTATATGAGGGACTGCTTTCGCGCGACTCCGACAACAAGGTGCAGTCCGGCCTGGCCAAAACGTGGGACGTATCCGACGACGGCAAGACCTACACCTTCCACCTCAACGAGAACATGCGCTTCTCCAACGGCCACACGCTCGATGCCGAGGACGTGGCTTGGTCCATCAACCAGCTCAAGGAACAGCAGTACTACAACGCCAACCAGGTTTCCAGCCTGGACAAGGCCGAAGTCGTGGATTCCAATACCGTGAAACTCACACTGTCGACTCCCGATTCCAACCTGCTGTGGTACCTGACCGGACGTCCGGGACTGGTCTTCGACGGCGAAGCCGAATACGATGCGAAGACCGAAGCCATCGGATCCGGCCCCTACACGGTGGAATCCTTCGATTCCAGCAGCAAGATGGTGCTCAAAGCCAACCCGAACTACTGGTCGAACGACCACAAGGCGGCCACCGAAAACATCATCCTGCGATTCATCACCGACGACAACGCAGCCATCAACGCACTCAAAAGCGGCGACGTCGACATTCTCTCGCCGGCCAACGCGACCCTCGCCAAGGCGCTCGACACCAACACCTACCAAGTATCCGCGGCCGACGGCAGCGACAAATACGTGCTCGCATTCAACTGCACGAACGAGAAGCTCTCCGACAAACGCGTGCGCCAAGCCATCCGCTACGCCATCAACCACGAGGAGATCATCGCCTCGCGAGGAGATGTGGACTACGCGCTCGCCGGCCCCATTCCCTCCGTCGACCCGGGCTATGAGGACCTGACAAGCGAATATCCGTACGACGTGGACAAGGCCAAATCCTTGATGGAACAGGCCGGATACTCCACCGACAACCCGCTCACACTTACGCTCACCTACGCCAACACGTACGGAACCGAGCTCGGCGACCAGCTACGCAGCCAATTGTCGAAGATCGGCATCGACCTGAAGATCGACTACGTGGAATTCTCCACCTGGCTGCAGAACGTGCACGCCAACGGCGACTACGAACTTTCGCTGGTGGATCACGCGGAAAGCCACGACTTCTACAAGTGGACCACGCCCGACTACTACTACCATTACGACAACGCGCAGGTGCAGGAGCTGTACGCCAAGGCTTTGGCCGCCACGGACGATTCCGAAACCGAGGAGTACCTGAAGCAGGCGGCAAGAATCGTCAGCGAGGATTCCCCGGCCGACTGGCTGTTCGGATACCGCGTGACCGTCGCCTACAACAAGAACATCTCCGGATTCCCGGAGAAGCTCAGCCAGACGGT